>NZ_BMOL01000006.1 GCF_014647055.1 Deinococcus aerolatus
CGCTGGTGCGCCTGGTCAGCCGCTTCGAGGCGCGGGGCAAACTCCGATCCGGCCGTTGAGCACGGACCAGCCGCGTTCTTTTGATACCTGACCTGGTGACAAGGAAGGTTTTATGACAACAGTGTCCGTTTCCACTGCCACCGTCTCACCGCTGGGGCCGCACCTAGGCTTCATCCGTTCACAGTTTCCTGCCCTGGACAGTCCCCGGGCCTTTCTCGACAATGCGGGCGGCTCTCCGGTGTTGCGCGGCGTGGCCGAACGGGTCAGCGCCTACCTGCTGAGCACCAGCGTGCAGCCCGGAGCCACTGACGCGGTGTCGCAGGAGGCCAGCGCCCGTGTCGCGGCGGACTTAGGAGCTGGCATGGCGCGCCTGTCATGAGCCTGATCATCAGCGGCGGCACCGTCGTCACGGCGGAGGGCCAGTTTCAGGCCGACGTTCGCGTCGACGGCGGCCAGATCACGGCGGTGGGACGCAGTCTGGCGCAGGCGGACGATGAGATCATCGACGCGGCCGGCCGGCACATCCTGCCGGGCGGCATCGACGTCCACACCCACCTGTCGATGCCGTCAATGGGCACGGTGACCTGCGACGATTACTACACGGGTCAGGTTGCGGCGGTGATGGGCGGCACCACCACGCATCTCGATTTCTGCATTCAGCCGAAGGGCAGCAGCCTGAGAGCAGCGCTCGACACCTGGCACGGCCGGGCCAGGGGACAGGCGGTGATCGACTACGGCTTTCACGTGGCCGTGACCGACCCATTGCCCGGGGTGCTCGACGAGATTGCCACGCTGCCGGACCAGGGCGTCACGTCCATCAAACTGTTTCTGGCGTACAAGGACACCCTGCAGGTCGACGACACGGCGCTGTTCCGCTGTCTGGAGCGGGCGCGCGACGCGGGCGTACTGACGCTGGTGCATGCCGAGAACGGCGACGCCATCGAGGTGCTGATGGCCGAGGCCGTGGCGCGGGGCGAGACGGCCCCGAAGTACCACGCCCTGACCCGCCCCCCGGAACTGGAGGCCGAGGCCACGGGACGGGCCGTCGCGCTGGCCGAGGTGCTGGGCGCGCCGCTGTACATCGTTCATTTGAGCTGCCGCCCAGCGCTGGCGCGGGTGCGCGAGGCCCAGGCGCGGGGGGCGCGCGTGACCGCCGAGACCTGCACCCAGTATTTCTTCTTCACCAGGGACGATCTGGACCGGCCTGGTTTTGAAGGCGCCAAGTGGGTGTGCAGCCCGCCGCCCCGCGAGAAGGAGGACCAGCGTGCACTGTGGGCAGCGGTGGCAGACGGCACGCTCAGCGTGATCAGCACCGACCACTGTCCCTTCCGGTTCGACAGTCAGAAAATCCTGGGCCGGGACAACTTCACCCTGATTCCCAACGGTGTCCCTGGCATCGAGGAACGTCTGATGGTCCTGCACCAGGCCGGCGTGCGCGGGGGACATTTCAGCCTGGAACGTTTCGTGGCCCTGACCGCCACCAATCCAGCCCGCAGTTTCGGTCTGGGCGGCGTGAAGGGCAGCGTCGCGCCGGGTTACGACGCCGATCTGGCGCTGTGGGACCTGGCGCGCCCCCACACCATCACGGCGGCCACGAACCACAGCGCCGTCGACTACAGCCTGTATGAGGGCATGGCGGTGCAGGGCAGGCCAGTCACGGTGCTCATCCGCGGACAGACGGTGATGCATGAGGGACGCCTGCTGGCCGAGCGGGGCAGTGGCCAGTTCTTACACCGCCAACGCATCTGATCGTTCGGAGTCCAGCTGTGGGACGGTGGTTTCAGGCTCCGGCAAAGTCAGTAGCTGAACCGCGCTGTGTCGCCGCGTGCTGGGGAATCCCTGGGGCAAGACGTATTGATCTTCGGGATGTCGGGTGGTGGGGGCAACCCCGCAACCTTCACACGGCCGGGATTGATGACCCGGTCACTGGCCAGCAGGCCCTGGATGCCGGCGGTCTGGACCGCTGCCGTCAGCTTGCCGAAGAACTGGGTCGTCGCCGCGATGCCGTTGTTCAGGAAGAATTTCGGCTTGAAGCGCTGGACAGCTGGGATCTGGCCCGTGATGTGGCCTGCGTCGCCGTGGCTGGCCGCCACCACCGCGAGACTGTTGACGCCGTACTGGCCGAGCAAGTCGGTCATGCGTTTTTCAGATCGCCCGCCGTCGTACAGCAGGGACTGGTCTTCCGGCGCGGGGATCAGCACCGCGTCGCCCTGGCCGACGTTCAGGAAGGGGATGGTGAGTACGCCGGACGGGGCAGGTTGGGCCAGGGCCACACCAGCCAGCAGCGCTGCCAGCAGGAAAAAGCGCCCCACAGGTCCAGATCCCCGTCGGGCGTGCGGGCATTCAACCCATCGAGCGTCAGCTGGCCCAGGGCCTGACGGCGGTCCGTCTCTTGCTGGTCCATCTCAATGTCCATGTCGCCGCCCGTGACGTGGATGCGGACGACGTCACCCTCACTGACCGCTTTGGGCAGGCTTGCCAGGGGCCAGCCCTCCAGCCCTCGGTGATGCCGTCCGGCAGTTTGGCGCGAGCCAGCTTTCCCTCAATGCCGTCGACGGTGACGTGGGTGGTGCCTGGATCTTCGTGTGACTCCACCATAGCTGCAACCTGGCGCAGGCGTCCGCGTGCATCGTGATGGGGCGGTATCACGTAAGGACGCCCTCTGGAACGCGCTGCAGACCGCAGGCTGGCCTGAAACCCGGGGTACCCGGCTGCATGAGTTGACAGGGGCTGCATACCGCCCTATATTAAGGAAATCAAGGCGGCCTCTGGGCCGCTTTTTCCATGTCCTTGTTCAGGTGGTTGAGCCGCCATCCACAACCCGCTCGCCGCCTCGCGGACCGCGGCACGCCACGTCTGCACCTGCCGGGACAGCGGTGGTGTCCGGCATTCACTCCCGCACGCCGGACCCGGAGGACACGGCGAGAAGCGGATCACGCTGGGGACACCGCCAGCCTCACCATTCCGCCACGCTGCCGTCATCATGGCGCCAGACCGGATTGCGCCAGCGGTGGCCTGCCCTGGCCAGCTCACGCACGGCGGCCTCGTTCACCTCCACGCCCAGCCCCGGCCCTGTCGGGATCCGCACGAACCCCCCGGCGTACTCGAAGACGCTCTGGTCGGTGACGTAATCGAGCAGGTCGTTTCCCGCGTTGTAATGGATGCCCAGGCTCTGCTCCTGAATAAAGGCATTGTGCGACACCGCGTCCACCTGCAAGCAGGCGGCCAGTGCCACCGGACCCAGCGGGCAGTGCGGGGCCAGCGCGACGTCGTAGGCCTCGGCCATCGCGGCGATCTTGCGGCACTCGCTGATGCCCCCGGCATGCGACAGGTCCGGCTGCACGATGTCGGCCAGGCCCTCCTGCAGCACCTGTTTGAAGTCCCAGCGGGAATACAGCCGCTCGCCCAGCGCAATGGGCGTCGTGGTGGCCCGCTTCACGTCGCGCAGGGCTTCAATGTTCTCGGACAGCACCGGCTCCTCAATGAACATCAGGCGGTAGGGTTCCAGCTCACGGGCCAGCACCTGGGCCATCGGGCGGTGGACCCGGCCGTGGAAGTCCACTGCAATGCCGAAATCCGGCGCCGTTGCGTCCCGCACTGCCTGCACGCGCGCCAGCGCGGCGTCCACCTTGGCGTAGGAATCCACGTACTGCAGTTCCTCGGTCGCGTTCATCTTGACGGCCGTGAAGCCGGCGGCGCGGGCCAGGCGCGCGGCCTCGCCGACCTCGGCCGGCCGGTCCCCGCCGATCCATGAGTACACCCGGATGCGCTCACGGCACGCCCCACCCAGCAGGTTGTGGACCGGCGTGCCCAGCGCCTTGCCCTTGATGTCCCACAGCGCCTGATCCACGCCGGCGATGGCGCTCATCGCAACCGCCCCGCCCCGGTAGAACCCGCCCCGGTACATCACCTGCCACAGATCCTCGATGCGGTGCGGGTCCTGCCCGATCAGGTAGTCGGACAGCTCGTGCACCGCCGTCTGCACGGTCGCCGCGCGGCCTTCCACCACCGGCTCCCCCCATCCGACGATGCCCTCGTCGGTCTCGATCTTGAGAAAGCACCAGCGCGGGGGCACGAGAAAGGTTTCGATGTGGGTGATTTTCATGCTGTGACTCCAGGGGGAAGAGGAAAGAGGGCGCGCTCAGTGGCGGGCGCGCGCCACGAGCTCCTGGGCGGTGTGTGCCAGAGCGCTCCAGTCGGGACGTGACCAGTCGGTGCGGGTCAGCGCCCCGCCGATGCCGGCCCCCACCGCCCCGGCCTGCAGGTAGGCCCCCAGGTTAGAGGCGTCCACGCCGCCCACCGCCAGCAGCGGAAGGTGCGGATACGGCCCGCGCAACTGCCGGAAATAGTCTGGCCCCAGGCTGCCGGCCGGAAAGACCTTGACCGCGGCGCTGCCCTGCGCGTGGGCCGCAACGATCTCGGTGGGCGTCAGCGCTCCGGCCAGCAGCCCCAGCCCCTGCGCCCGCGCGAAAGCGTTCACGTCGGGGGCCAGGTGCGGCGTGACCAGGAAGGCCGCTCCCGCCTCCTGGGCCTGCCGGGCCAGGGCCGGCGTCACCACCGTCCCCGCGCCCAGCGTGAGGGCAGGAAACGCGGCGCGGATGGCCCGCAGCGCCGGAAGCCCGTGGCTGTCACTCAGGGCCACCTCGAACAGTTCGATGCCGGCGCCTTGCAGCGCTCTCACCAGGTCCGGGGCGTGCCGGGCAGGCACGCCCCGCAAGATGGCCAGGATCCGGGTGCGGCGCAGCTCCCCGAGCAGGTCCGTCATGCCCGCCCCCGTTCCTGCACCGCGTCCATCAGGCCCTGCAGGTACATCGCGCCCAGCGCGCGGTCGTACAGGCCGTACCCGGGACGGCCGGTCTCACCCCAGATCATGCGGCCGTGGTCCGGGCGGACCGGCACGCCGGGGCGCAGGGCTTCGAGCCGCATCACGGCGGCGGCCAGACCGGTACTGCCGAAGCGGCTGACGTGCGGGACCTCATCGAAATCGCGCTCACCCACGCGCTCGACGTTGCGGGCGTGGACAAAATGGATGCGGGGCGCGAATTCCTCGATCATCGCCGGCAGGTCGTTGTCCGGCCGCGCGCCCAGCGATCCCAGGCAGAAGGTCAGGCCGCTGTGCGTGTCCGGCACGGCGTCCAGAATGAAGCGCAGGTCCTCGGCGGTGCTGACCACCCGCGGCAGACCCAGCACCGGCCAGGGCGGATCGTCCGGGTGCAGGGCGAGCCTGACGCCCAGCCGCGCGGCCTCCGGCACCACCGCCTGCAGGAACGCCACGAGGTTGCGGCGCAGCGCCGGCCCATCCACGCCCGCGTACGCCGCGCGCAGGCCGGCCAGTTCACCGGGCGTGTAGGCCTCGGCCCAGCCGGGCAGGCTCAGGTTCCCGACCCCGATTCGCAACTGCTCGACCTCGGCCTGCCGGAAGACCAGACTGGTACTGCCGTCCGTCCGCGGGTGGGCCAGGTCCGTGCGGGTCCAGTCGAACACCGGCATGAAGTTGTAACACACCGTCCGTACGCCCGCACTCGCCACTGCCCGCAGGCTTTCAGTAAAGCCCCGGATGCGTTCCTCACAGCGCGCGTTGCCCAGCTTGATGTCCTCGTGCACCGGAATGCTCTCGATGACGCTCAGGCGCAGGCCTGCCGCCTCGACCCGCTGCCGCAGGGCCTGAACGGCCGCCGGCGTCCAGGCCTCGCCCGGTGGAACGTCATGCAGTGCCGACACGACGCCGCCCAGCCCCGGGATCTGCCGCAACTGCCAGAGCTGGACCTGGTCCGCCGGGCCAAACCAACGCATCGTCAATTCCATCCTCATTCCTCCCTGGAGCTCAGCGGACCGGCTCATTGCCGGGACCCGCGTGTTGCACGGCCCGCACCTCGGCCTCGGTTGCGCGCAACTGGTCGCCCGGCGTGGTGGTCTTCAGCGCGGCCGTGGCGGCCGCAAACGCCAGAGCGGCCGCCGGCGCCTCACCGCTCAGGTGGGCGTGCAGGTAGCCGGCAGCGAAGGCGTCGCCACGCCCCACCCGGCCCGGTCCCGCTGCCGGGACCGCGGGCTGCGTCAGGCTCTGCCCGCCGCCCAGCAGCGCGCTGCCCTGCGCGCCGCGCGTCTGGATCAGCAGGGCGTCCGGCGCGAGCTGCCGCAGGCCGGTCAGTCCGCCCAGGAGGGCCGTGTCGCGTTCGGCCACGAACAGCAGGTCGGCCAGGCGCAAGGCCGGCGCGTAGGCGTCCAGGGCCGCGTCGTCCGCGAGCAAGAGCCGGCGGTGGTTCACGTCGAAGCTGACGGTGAGGCCAGCCGCCTTAGCCGCCCGCATCAGCCGGAGCGCCAGCGCCCGCGGTCCCGCGCCCAGCGCCAGGCTGACGCCGCTGACGTGCAGCGCGGCGCGGCCGGTCAGCCACTCCGGTGCGAAGTCGGCGGCCGTCAGCCTGGCGAAGGCGCTGCCGGCGCGGTCGTACACCACCCGGCTGGGACGGGGAGCGTGGTGGTCTTCCAGGTAGAACGTTCCCAGACGGCCGCTGCGGGTCAGGGCCAGGTCCTCGACCTGCAGGGCATGCACGTACCCGCGGACCCACGTGCCCAGCGCGGAGGGCGGCACGGCGCTCGCCCACGCCGCGGGGCGGCCCAGGGCGCGCAGCCCGGCGGCGACGTTCAGTTCCGAGCCGGCGCACTGCGCGTCCAGGCTGGTCATGGCCTCCAGGCGCTGGGCCGGCGCCAGCACCAGCTTCAGCAGCGCCTCCCCGAAGGTCAGGACGCTGGCGGGACCCTCAGCCATCGGCGCCCTCCTGCCGGGTGAAGCCCAGCAGTTCCGTGACCTGCGCCTCGAGCGCGTCCTCGTCCAGCATGAACAGGGCGCTGCCCAGGCCCACCGCCAGGGCGCCGGCGGCCAGCCAGGGGCCGACGCCGGCAACCGTGGGTTCCACGCCGCCCGTGACCAGCACCCGGCTGTGCGGCAACGGACCGAGCAGCGCCCGCACGAATGCCGGGCCCAGCACCTCGCCGGGAAACAGCTTGACGATCGCCGCGCCGCCCTGCTGGGCCTCGAACACCTCGCGGACGGTGCCGGCTCCCGGCAGGTACGCGGCGCCGCGGTCCCGACACGCCGCCGCGACGGCCGGCACCCAGCACGGGCTGACAATGAAGTCGGCGCCGGCCTGCACGAACGCGTCGGCGTCCCGGGCGTTCAGCACAGTCCCGGCCCCGAGCAGCAGCGCGGGGAAGCGTCCGCGCAGCGCACCGAAGGTGGCCAGGGTCCCGGGGCTGCGGTGGGTGAGTTCCACCGCCCGGATCCCGGCGCGGGTCAGGGCGGCCAGGCGTGCGGCGGCCTGCGCCTCGTCCCCGGGCGTGAACAGCGGCAGCACGCGGTCGGCAGCCAGCACGCCGGCGAGGTCCAGGGTCACGTGAGGACCGGCTGGGGGGACGCTGCGCCGGGCGCCGGACGCGGCTCGCGCAGGCCGCGCAGGGCAGCTTCCAGGGCGTGCATCCGCCGCGTGGCGGCCTGGTAGCGTTCGTGGTGTCCGGGCACCGGGTCCACCCTCCGGCAGGCGCCCGGCCCGGTGGGCAGCGGGTAGCCCTGCGCGCTGAGCGCCAGCATCGCCGCGCCGCGCGCGCTGGCGCCGCCGGGGCCGCCCAGCAGCAGCGGGCGCCCCAGGGCGTCGGCCAGCATGTGCTGCCAGGGACGCGAGGCCAGCAGCGCCCGGCCGCTGGCGATAAACACGGCGTCGTCCGGCAACGGCAGCCGCCCGGCCAGATCGGCCAGCCGGCAGGCCACCCCCTCCATCGCCGCGCGCGCGATCTGGACCGGGGTGGTGGCGTAGCCCAGGCCGTGGACCGTGCCGCGCGTGTGGGGGTCGTAGTCGGGGCTGCGGGTGCCGCCCAGGGAAGGCAGGAAGGTCAGGCCGTGGCTGTCGGGCGCCATTGCCAGCAGCTCGCGGTCCAGGTTTGGGTGGTCCAGCTGCAGGGTCGAACCCAGCCACTCGTACAGGTTGCCGCCCTCGGTCAGGGCCCCGCCCAGCAGGTGGGTCTGGCGGTCGATGCGGTAGGACCACAGGCCACTCGGCACGGCGGGGGGTGCCCCGGTCACCGCCAGGCGCACTGCGCTGGTGCTGCCGACCGTCAGGGCCACGCGGCTCCCGCCGGCCGCGCCGCTGCCCACTGTGGCGGTCGCGCCGTCGGAGACGCCCACGTAGAAGGGCGCCCCCGCGAGTTTTGGCCAGCGGGCCTGAAAGGCCGGGCGCAGCGTACGCGCCGCGTCGTGGTCGGCCAGTTCGGGCAACTGGTCGGCCCCCACGCCGGCCGCCGCCAGCGCCCCGGCGTTCCACGTCAGGCTGGCGCGGTCCAGCATCCCGGTCCACGACGCCAGCGAGTAACTGGTGAGCCACGCGCCGGTCCAGCGCAGTGTCAGGTAGTCGGGCACGCTGCAGTAGCGCGCGGCCCGCAGGTGGGGGTGGGCCGCGCGCCACCAGCGGATCTGCGCCGGCCAGTACGCGCTGAAGGCCGGGCAGCCCACCTGGCCGGGGTCCACCAGGTGCGCCACGGCCTCGACCTCCCCGGCCGCGCGGGTGTCGGCGTAGGACAGGGCCGGACCGGTGGGCTGCCCGGCGTGGTCGAGCGCCACCAGGCTGCTCACGAAGCTGGTCAGTGCCACGCCCAGCACGGGGCGCTGGCCCAGGCGCTGATGCAGGCGGTCGAGCACGTCCTCGATGGCCCGGACCAGCGCCGGCAGGTTCACTTCCGCGGCGCCGTCCGGTCCGTATTGCAGTTCGAGGGGCGAGTGCGCTTCCAGGCCCGCCAGCGGACGGCCCAGCGTGTCGAAGGCCGAGCCCTTCATGCCGCTGCTGCCCAGATCCAGGCTCAGCATCACCGGCGGGGGCCCGCGCATCGGTTGCGGGTTCGGGGGTGTCAGACTCATCCCTTGACGCCGCCGGCGGTCAGGCCCTTGACGATGTACTTCTGAACGGTCAGGGACAGCAGGATGATTGGCAGGGTGATCAGGACGGCGGCGGCCGCGATCGCGCCGTAGTCCTGGCTACCGTAACTCAGGAAGTTGAACACGGCCACCGGGACGGTCTTGGTGTTGGGGCCGCCCAGGATCAGGCTGAACAGGAACTGGTTCCAGGAAAAGATCATCGCCAGGATGCCGGCGGTCACGACGCCGGGGGTCACCAGCGGCAAGATGATGCGCACGAAGGCGCCGGCGCGCGACGAACCGTCCACCAGGGCGGCCTCCTCGAGGTCCGTGGGAATGTCTTCGAAAAATGCGATGGTGATCCAGACGATCAGCGGCAGCGTGATGATCAGGTGACTGACGATCAGCGCCGTGAAACTGCCGACCAGACGCAGCCGGGTAAACAGCAAGAACAGCGGCAGCAGGAAGGTGATGTACGGAATGATCCGGCTGATCAGGATCCACAGGCTCAGGCCGCGCTGCTTGAACCGCGCGATCGAGTACGCGGCGGGCAGGCCCAGCACCATGCCGATCATGGTGGCCGCCAGCGCCACGATCATGCTGTTTTTGGTGTACTGCAAGAAGTTGTTGCGCTCGATCACGTTGCGGTAGTTCTCCCAGGTGGGCGTAAAGACCCACACCGGGACCGCCGCCGTGTTCTGCACCTGGCTCTTGAGGCTCATCATGATCATCCACACGAACGGGAACAGCAGCACGACGATGGCCAGCAGCAGCAGCAGGTTCGGCACCAGGCTGCTGCGCGCGGACGCGCGGGCCTTCATACGCGCCGCCGCAACAGGTTCACGCCGATGGCCACGGCCGCCACCACGACCAGCAGCAGCGTGAGCAGCGCGGCGGTGTAGCCGACCCGCAGGAACTCGAAGCCGGTGTGATACGCGTAGACGTTGAGCGTCTCGCTGGCGCTGCCCGGCCCGCCCTGGGTCATCACCTCGATGATGTCAAAGGTCTTGAGGGCGTCGATCAGGCGGATGGTCAGCGCGGCGAACAGCGCGGGCTGCAGCAGCGGCCAGGTGATGTAGCGGAAGGCCTGCCAGCTGCTCGCGCCGTCAATGCGCGCGGCCTCAAAGGGATCGTCGGGCATGGTCTGCAGCCCGGCCAGCAGGATCAGCGCCACCAGCGGCGTCCACTGCCACACGTCGACCAGGGCCAGCGCGGGAATCACCAGCGCGGGGTCAGCCAGCCACAGGCTGCGTTCCAGCCCGAGCGTCTGAAGAAAGTAGTTCAGCACGCCGAGGTTGGGGTCCATCATCAGCGCCCAGATCAGGGCGACCGCCACGGGCGTGCTGATCATGGGCAGCAGCACGGCGGCGCGCACCAGCCCCTGCGCGCGCATGTGGCGGTTAAGCAGCACCGCGAGGCCGAGGCCCAGCAGCATCTGCGCGGGCACCGCGATCAGGGTGAACTTCATCATCAGCCAGGTCGCGTTCCAGAAGCGCGGGTCACTGAAGGCCTGCGTGAAGTTGCCCAGGCCCACGAAGCTGCTGGGCAGGGCGTCGCTGACCGAGCGTTCCTGGGTGCTCAGGATCAGGTTGAACACCAGCGGCAGGATCGTCAGCGCGAACAGCACGATCAGGGTAGGCAGCGGAAACACCCAGCGGATGTTCCGGTCCAGCCAGGAGGAAAAGCCTCCTCCTGGCCGCGGCTGCCCCCGGGTGTGGGTGGGGGCGGAGGTCACGGAGTTACTTTTCCTTGCTGATGATGGTGTTGACGGTCTGCTCGGCCCGCTTCAGCAGGTCAGCGGTGTTGCCGCCCTGCAGGATGCTGACGATGGCCTGTCCCAGCGCGTCGCGGACCTCGCCCACCTGGCTGACCGGGGGGTTCCACAGCGGGTTGGCGCTGGCCAGCTGGCTGAGGTGCGCCTGGGTCCACTCGGGGCTGGTCTCCTGCTTCTTGAAGGTCGGGTCATTCCACACGCTGCGGCGCACGGCCGGCACGTCCTGGAGCAGCACCCGCAGCTGGTTTTCACGGTTGGTGGCCCACTGGGTGAACAGCCACGCGGCCTGCTTGTTCTTGCTGCCCTTGCTGATGCTCAGCGCCCAGGTGGTCACGTAGGGTTTGCGGCCCGCGGGACCGGCCGGGAACGGCGCGTAGCCCACCTTGCCGGCCACCGTGCTGCTCTTGGGGTCGTCGACGATGCTGCGGAACAGCGAGGCGTCGGTGAACATCGCCACCTTGCCCTGCGCGAAGAGGTTGGTGACTTCCGGCCAGCTCATGGTCACGGCGGCGGGCGGACCGTAGTTGCGCAGCAGGCCGGTGTACATGTTCATGGCCTGGATGAACTTGGGATCCGTGAAGTTGGCCTGTCCGTCCCTGGTCAGCCAGCTGCTGCCGTAGGAGAACATGTACGGGCTGAACTGGCTGGTGGCCGACGCGCCCTTGCCGCGCAGGGCGATGCCCGCGACTCCATCTTTGCCGTTCAGCGCCTTGGCCGCCGCCTCAAGCTGGGTCAGCGTCTTGGGCACGGCGATCTTGTACTTGGCCAGCAGGTCCTTGCGGTAGAACAGCATCGGCGTTTCGGTCTGGATCGGGATGCCGGTCATGATGCCGTTGTATTCCGTGGACCTCACGACCGAGGGGTAGAAGTCCGAAAAGCCCCAGTTGCCGGCGGTCAGGGTCTTGTTGACGGTGTACGGCTTCATGTCCTCGACCCAGCCGCTGCGGGCGTAGAGCAGCCCTTCCTGGCCGGGCGAGAGCATGAACGCGTCGAGGTTCTGGCCCCCGGTGGACAGTTCCACCAGAACCTTCTGACGGAACTGCGCTTCGGGGTAGGTTTCCACGGCCAGCTTGATACCGGTGAGTTTCTCGAACTCCGGAAAGTAAGGCTGGACCGCGGTGGTCCACGGATGCTGGTTGAGCAGCACGCGGAGGGTGGTGCCCTTGTAGGCGTCCCAATTGACGGTCTGGGCCTGGGCGGGGGCGGTGGCCAGCAGGCCGGTCAGGGTGAAAAGGACAGTCAGGTTACGCATCGTGGGCTCCTTGGGCAGGCGAGAGAGGGTTTACGGGGCGGGTTCGGCATGCAGGCCGCGCCGGGCCGCCGCCGCGCGGGAGAGCCGCTCGGACAGATAGGGGTCTTGCGAGACGTGCAGGCTGGTGAACAGGGCGTCGAGAATGGCGATCTGCGGGAGCTGGGCGGCCAGGCCTTCCGGGCGGTAGCGGTCTCCGGGTGCCGAGGCGCTCAGCGTGTGGTGCGCGCGCCGGCTCAGGGGCGTGCGGCCCAGGCCGGTCAGCGCCACCACCGTGGCGCCGGCCTGCCGGGCCAGCCGCGCGGCCTGGACGACGCGGGCGGTTTCGCCGCTGAATGACACGGCGATCAACACGTCCGTGGGTTCCAGCAGCGAGCAGGTGGTCAGGAACGTGCCGGGGTCGGTGGTGGCCCGGCAGGACAGCCCCAGCCGCAGGCCCCGGTGCTGCCCGTGGCCGGCGACCACGCCGCTGCCCCCAATGCCGATCAGCTCGACGTGCCGGGCGAGGGTCATGGCCTGCACCACGGCGCTGACGGCTTCGAGGCTCAGGTGCTCGAGCGTGTCGCCCAGCGCGGTGGCGGCCGAGTCGAACACCTTGCGCACCACCGTGACCGAAGCGTCATGGGGTTCCACCGCCAGATCGGCTTTGCGGCTGACGGCCAGCGCCCGCGAGAGCTGAAGCTTGAATTCCTGATACCCACCGAATCCCAGGTGTTGCACCAGCCGGACCACGGTCGCGTCACTGGTTCCCGCCGCCTCGCTGAGTTCGGCGATGGTCAGCGACAAGAAGCGCTCAGGGTTGGCCAGGATCTGGTCGATGACCCGGACGGTCGCCGCGCCCTGCTCGTCGCGGAGCAGGTGCAGTCGGCGCAGAACCGGGGCAAGGTGGGCAGGGGGAAGAGCCATCAGGAGACACCGCCAGAGATTGAAGGGGAGAGACACGCTGGGTTGTGGAGACCACCATGAATCTAACAGGATCTTTCGCATCTGGAAAGCGCAACATCGCGTTTTCTTTCGCTTCATGCTTAGTCGTTTCCAAGGACTGGACGTCGGCACAGGACCTACCACCCAAATCTGCCGTTTCCATGAGGCTTTAGCAGAGGACGGAGCAAAAGAGGCGAAATAATATTTCGTTTCCTAGAGAACCGACTAGAAATTTCACTTGACTTTCTGGTGTCTATAGATGAGGTAAGCCACGGTCACCGGATAGACAGGCCATAGCCATGACCGGTGGTGGCCTGAGTGGTCCGTGCCCTCTCAAAAGCTTGCCCCTACCGATGTGCTGCTTTTAGACCGCCCGTGTTGTCAATCTGGTTGGAATGGCCAGGGCAGTCTCCCCTCGCGCCTCAGCCTGAAGCTCGTCCCAGACTGCTGCCGGCCGCTTTGCACGTGAACGCTGGCACTGGCCCGCCTTTACTAACTCGGCGCGGCTACCGCTGGCCTCCAGCCTCTGGGGGCGGCACGACGAAACACGCACGGATCACCCCCAGAAGCTCATTTGCCGCGTCCTGCTCCCCTGCGTGTCTCAGCAACGAGTAGGCCGGCAGCGCGTACTCCAACAGGCCGGTCTCGAGAAGCTGCCGGGCCAGCGCTGCCGGCGCGGAGTCTTCCCCGTCCGTACGCTCGGGGAAGACCACATGCGACACGGCGCCGCGGTACAGCAGTTTCCCGGCGCCATCACGAATATCCATGTGGTCCGCGCGCTGCAGCGCGGCCGTCGGCACCGTGAAGTCCGCGCCGGGTGCCGCCTTTTCGGCACGGTACAGACGCCCGTTGATCCCGCTGGTCACCTCCAGCGCGTTCGGGTACGGACGGGAAGTCAAGGGAACAGCCAGCGTCTCTAGGAGATAGGTGTTGGGCAGCGCCACGCCCGGGGTGGGGTCACCGCAGCGGTCCTCCCCGCGGGACTCGGCATTCACGGTGCCGGCCTTGCGGCTGGACGGCACCCAGGAGGCGGCCAGCGACCGCAGACTGGAGACCAGAGAACGCGGCGCAGGCATCTGATAGCACTGTCCGGCAGTCAGCAGGCGCCGCACCCCGCCTTCAGAGACGGTGGCCGAACCTGTGGCGACGCACGCCTGGATGCCGGGCACAAGCTCACGCTGCTGGGGACCGTTGACCGGTACGCCACCCGGTTGAAGGGTTGCCACCGCGCCGGCCGGCAGCGTGAGCAGGGGTGGGGGAGCGGCGGCGGCCGTGCCGCACAGCAGCGCCGGCACGGTCAGGCTGAGCAGGAACAGGCGGCGCCGAATGTCGGAGGAAAACGGTGTGGACATGGCAGGCACTCCTTACAGGCAGGGACGTCGGTCAATTCAGCAGTTTGGTCATCTTGAGGGTCTTGGTGGCGAGCTGGTTGAAGCGCCGGCCGAGTGCCAGCCGGGCGAGTTCCAGGCTGACGATGGGCAGCGCGAAGTCGAGGAAGCGTCCAGCGTAGCGGTAGGCCACAAACGCCGCGGCGAACAGCAGCCCCCACAAGATGGGATGCTCGAAGACGTCCCTGAGCGTGCGCCGCACGCCCAGCCGGGCGAGTCCGCGGGCGAGCCGCTCACTCAACAGGGGTGCGGTCACGATCGCCAGCAGCATGGCCGTGAAGGCCAGCAGCGAGGACGCCAGGGGTGGCAGTGGAATCACCGGATGCCGGTAGGCCAGCAGGGTCATCAGGGCGTTGAGATGCAGTTCCACGCCGGGAAGCGTCCCCACCGCGCTGCCGTGCATGTCCATATTGTTGGCGTCCGTGCGGCCGATCACCACTAGGGCGCCGGGATCCAGCGTGGTGCCGGGTTGCGTGAGCACCTCCCGGGCCGAGATCACGCTGAGACCCGGCCACGTGGACGTCCGTGTCCCGGGCGCCGGCACCTCGTGAAAGACGATGGGCTCGCCGTACAGCGCCGTGCGGTAGACGTTCTGAGGAGGCAGGCTGGCACGCTGGGCGTCCGGACAGCGAAAACCGCCGGACTGGGCTGCGAGAAACAGCGCTTCAGACACTGGATACGGGCCCCCGGCCCAGCGGCGGGGCACGCGGCGCACCGTGTCACCGCTGTCGGTGATGACCGCCGGCGTGACCCAGCAGGCGGCGCCGAGGGTGGAGAGCGGCTCGCCGAACACCGCCGGCTGGGGCAGCAGCACGGGGAACTCCTGGGGGGTGCGCAGCACGCTCAGCAACGCCTCATCGCCAGGTGACCGGGGAAAGCGGGCCTGGCCGGTGCGGCCGAGCTCCGGTTCCTGACTGGGGGCGCTGAGGTTGAGATCCACGTAGACGGCGCGCGGCTGCGTCGCGGCGACGCGGCCCAGCAACTCGGCGAGCAGTCTCCGGTGAAACAGGTAGGGGCTGATGTCTGCGGCCTGCACCGTGGCATCGTCGATGTCGACGAACACCACCGGCGGTGTGCCAGGCGGCGGGACAACGGGGCCGGCAAAATGGTACTCGAGGGACGCGAGCGCGTCGTAGGCCTGATCCTGGGCGTCGGACAGGGTATCGGAGAACCAGCCCAGTCGCCCCTCCGCCGCCGCCCACGACAGAAACAGGAAGATGACCACCGCCAGAGCACTTTCCCGCAGCGCCTGCGCCCAGGTGCGCTGGGGCTCAGGCGCCTCTGCGGTTTCCGACGTCGGGGCGTCTGCCTCCGGCCCTTTCACGGGATGGCCTGCAGGGCTACCGGCCGCGCGGCATCGTGAGCCGTCATCTCGGGCGGCCCGCTGGAAATCCGGTGGCCTCTGGCGGGCAAGGTCTGGCCCCCCCGCTGTGGGGACGTCGTCTGAACGCGGTCACCGGCACGCTCCACCCCTGCGGAATGCTTGCTGGGGTCGTGGGCAGGAAGCTTGGGCGAGGGGAGTGGACTATGCACACGCAGATGGGCCCTCCACAGGTCGTGGTTTTAAAGTGAGAGTGGTATTAGGATAGCGGGTATGTTCCCCCTCCACAAAGCGACCTGCACCGGTTCGGGGCACGGCTCCAACACGGGGAGGGCCGCCCAGCAGGAGGGGACCTGGTGGCGCTGGCGGCGGCCCCGCCCGGCTGCCGTGCCGCGCCTGGCCTCGTTCTGCGGACATCTGGTAACGGCGCTGCTGTGCATGGGTCCATGGTCGGCGGCCGGGGCAGCCACACCTGCTGCTCCTGTCCAGGTCAGCCCGGTGACGGCATCCGACGTGACGCTCGAAGCGCAGGGTCTGCAGTTGCTGAACGGCAACCGGCTGACAGAGGCGCTCGCGGCGTTTCAGGCCGCGCTGCCGCTGCGGCTGGCCCGTCTGGGCGCTGACGCGGCCGAGACCGCCGCACTCCTCGGTCATCTGGGCGAAACGCAGTACCACCTCGGTCAGACCGCCATGGCCCTCGTGACCTTCCAGCAGATCCTTGCCGCCGTGGAAGGCCGGGAAGGCGGGGGCACACCTGCAGCCGCCGTGGCCCTGGCCAGCGTGGGTTTGTTGCAGCTGGAGCTGGAGCAGTGGGCCGGGGCCCGGACGACCCTCACCACCGCCCTCGCCCATCTGGACGCGTTGAATCCCACGGGCACAGTCGATACCGGCGTGGTGCTGTTCGGGCTGGGTCGTCTGGCCGTCCGACAGGGCGATGATGTCGGGGCGCTGGGTTTCCTGCGGCGGGCCCTGCCGCTGTATGAAGCGGCCCTCGGCCCAGACGCGCCGGAAATAGCCGCTGTGCAGGAGACGCTGGGATTCACCGAACTGCGTCAGCAGCTCATCCTTCCGGCCCGCCAGCACCTGGGTGAGGCGCTGGCGACCGTCCAGCGCCGCTACGGTCAGGACGCGCCGGCCGTCGGCCGCCTCGCCGGCGCCCTGGCCCTGGCCTACACCGACGCTCCGCCAGGCCTTCAGGACCACGGCAGGGCGATGACCTACCACCGGCTGTTTGCCCAGGCCTTCTTCGCGGCGCAGCTGGCGGCCTTTCGCAATCTCGACAGCGCCGCGAAGGTGCAGTTCAACGCCCTGGCCCGTGACCAGTTCACGCGTTACTTCGAGGCGGTTTTCATCGAGCGCATGGTGGACGAGGCGGGAAGTCGCCCGGTGGTCCGCGCCGCTTTCGAGAGCTGGCTCACGTTCAAGGGCTCGGCCTCCGCCCTGGAAAATGGCCTCTCGGCCCTGCTGTCGCGGTCCGATCCTGCGCTGCGTGCCCGGATCCGCAGCTACCTCGATCTGCGCGGCGAACTGGCCACCCTGTCCACGGCGCCGCCCCTCACGGTGCAGGACGCTGCGCGCACGGCGGTCCGGCTGGCCGAGCTGCGTGCGCGGCTTACGGCGCTGGAACAGTCGCTCTCGGGCGAACTCGGCCGCTTCCAGGACGTCTTGCTGGCGGGCCGCATCACGCTCGACCAGTTGCAGGGTGTCCTGCGGCGCGGCGAGGTCTATCTGGACTACGTCTGGACGGATACCAATGTGTTCGCCTATGCCTACACCTGGGATGGGCGCTTCGAGGTGCAGTGGCTGCCGCTAATGGGGAAGGTGGCGGCCACCTACGAGGCGCTGCGGCGCGGCGCCGAGGCTGGCCTGAGCGAGGACGCGCTGCGCCCCCAGGCCACCTTCCTGTACGACATGCTGATCCGGCCCCTGTCCAGCACGTTCCAGGGGGCCACGTCCCTGATCGTGTCTCCGGACGGGCCACTCAACTTCTTGCCATTCGAACTGCTCTCGGATGGGCGGCACTCCCTGCTGGAGCGCTTTGCGCTGCGTTACGTCCCCAGCGGACGTGACCTGTTGAGGCTGCGCCGCCGGCCCGCTGTGGCCCCGACCAGCCCGGCCGCAGTGTTCGGCAACCCCGCGTACTGGGCGGTGCCCCAAGCCCAGACACCGCCGCCCCCAGAGACCACCGGACGTGGGGCGGTCTCTGGAGGTGGTGACCCAGCCGGCGAGACCGCCGCAACCCTCTCTGAGGTGTTGCGCGGCACGGTTTTCGCGGCGCTGCCAGGGACCGGGACCGAGGCGCAGACGGTGTCCGCACTGCTGGGAAACGACACGCGCGTCTTTCTGGGCGCGGACGCGAGTGACCTCCAGCTGTTCGGGTTGAGCTCGCCCCGTGTGCTTCACATCGGAACGCATGGCTTTTTTCTGCAGCAGGCCTGGGAGCGCCGCGCGCTGCCCAATCCCATGCTGCGCGCCGGTCTGGCGTTGGCCGGTGCCCAGACGGCAGTCAGCGAGGGCAGCGGCGAGGGCCTGCTCACGGGACTCCAACTTGCGGGACTGCATCTGGATGGTACGGACCTGGTGGTGCTGTCCGCGTGTGAGACGGGGCTGGGTGACGCCGTGGCCGGTGAGGGGGTGGCCGGCCTGAATCAGGCGTTTTTGACGGCCGGCGCGCAACGGATTGTGCTGAGTCAGTGGAAGGTGCCGGACACCCAGACGGCCGAGCTGATGGCGGCGTTCTACGCCCGGTACACACGCGGCACCGAGGCGGCCGAGGCCCTCAGGCAGGCCAAACTGACCATGAAGCGGCGGGGCCTGCCGCCCCGTGACTGGGCGGCCTTTCTTCTGAGCGGTGGCTAGACTTGAGTTGAAATGCGTTGGCCGGCAGCCGGGTAGCTGGGTGTCGCGTCCCTGAGCCGGTGGCAGCGATGTGCCGCTGTTGGTCGACCATCGAACATCACTTCAGGAGAGAGTAGGCTCGTTTCCTCTCTTGAATGCCCTTTTCCTTGATGGGGGCTTCGTGGTGCATTGGTGTGTTGGATATGAATCTCGGCGCTGGGGGCCTCAGGGAACGGACTATGTTTTTGTCGGCGATAACTCGGTGGAGGTCTCCTGTCGCTGCATGCTCGGCTCAATTGGATAGAGAGGGAAGAGCCGCTGGGGCGGTGGTGAACGGGTGTCCGGCGTCGTATCTGTGGGATGGCCCGGGCGAGGTTCTGCTAAAGGGCGATGCCGTGTCAGGGGATTCGGACGCGCGTTAGATCGGCGTTATACGACGTAAGATCCTCATACCCTATTATCTGTTTTCCATGCTTGAGCACGCGCACAAGCTGACGGGGTGGGGAAGAGGATTAGAAGGAATCAGTTGTAATCTTTTGTCGTATAACGACTGTTATAATCAGCCATGCACCCCAGCGACGAGCGCAGCCAGAAAATCATCCGCGCGCTGCAGACCGCCGATCTCGACGCGCTGATTCCCCTGCTGGCCGGACAGTGGCCCGCCGCCACCATCCCCACCACCCAGGTCCATTCCCTGCTGCGCCACATCTTCGCCCAGGCCCGGCAGGACGCCCTCAACCTGCTGCACCCCCCACACGACTTCCACGCCTGGCTGCTGCAGCACGCCAGCACCAACGTCAACGCCGCCCCCGCCAAATCCAACACCATCCGCCTGCGCCTCTCGCTGCTCTCCACCCTGTACACCGCCCTGCAGGACCAGGGCCTGCTGCTGGTTCACCCATTGCGCGGCCTGCAGCGTCCGCCCAACGAACGCACCGGCGCCCCGCTGCTGCCCCGCGCGGACCTGGAACGGCTGCACCGCCAGGCGGCCTCCGACGCCACGCTGCACGCCGCCCTGGTCCTGATCGACCAGCACGCCTACCGGGTACGTGATCTGCTGGCCCTGCAGTGGGCCGACTTCGATTTCGCCACCGGCAGCGCCCTGCGTCCGCACGCCGTCACACGCCTAAACGACACTGCCCTGAAGGCCTTGCAGCCTCTCCTCACGGCGGCGGGCGGGGAACTTTACGCGCGAGGGCGGGTCTTTCCATACAAGCAGGAACGCGACCTGCGCGCAGCCCTGTTCCGGGCGTGCAAGGCGGCCAACGTGCCGTACACCCCGCCCGGCGAGCTGCGGCGCATTTCCCTGCGGGACTACCTGCACACACCACAGAGTGCCGGCTTCAGCGCGGACGACACCCGCCGCCTCGAGCAGGCCACCGCCCTGGCCCAGGGTCTGGCCAGCGCCCTCCAGAACGATTAAAACCAGCGCACCTGCCGAGAACGTCCCAGCATCTGGACCCCGGGCTGAACTTGCCCCGGTCTTGCCGCCCTTTCGTTCCTTCCGTGCAGCGAGTTAACCTGCGAGGACGACACGCTGACCAAGGGGCTTAAAACACCCGCGTCCGTACATCTGACACCGGATCAACTTGACCTTTCACCACGCTTTCGGCAGGTCTGTTGCTCCATCGTTAGGTCATCGCAGCCTGGAGGGCGCCCCTCTCCCTCTGGAGGCTGGGCGCCAGCGTTCCCGTCCTGGAAAAGCTGACGGAAGTCCGAGGCCAGGCGACGCAGTTCCCTCACAGGCGCGCACTAAACTGGCAAGACCCATGGAACCCTGGCCCTGTTCAGTGCCTCCTGAAGGTTCCCATAAATCAGTCAACCCCGTCCCAGAGCGAACATCGTCACCGACACTGCGCCCAGCACCAACCACGCGCCGATCAGGGTGGTCAGGGCGTAGCGCCTGCCTTTGTAGGTGGATACCGAATCCTCGGTGATGCCGTCTCCAGCGTTCACGTTGTAGGCCGACAGCTCCTCGTGGCTGTCGATCACGTTCTGCTGCTTGGCGTGCCAGTTCGTAATAACTTCCAGTGAGGCCTGAATGCTGGGACGGATGTTGATGGCCAGCGCAACGCCCAGCGCCGCGAAGATCAGCGGTGCCACCAGGCGGAACCACGTGCCCCAATCAGGATTACTGTTGTTCATGGCCGAGCCGTAAGTGATCAGCAAGAAGGACTGCGCGGTCAGAAAGGCGCTGATGCGGCTGTTGAGTTGAGCGGTCTCAAACTGCACCTCACCCCGGAAGAACTGGAGTCGGCTAAAGGCTTCGCTGGACTGGAGTTCGCTCATGGCAGATGCGAAGGTTAACATGACGGTTCGCCGCACGCACTGGCGCCACCCAGACTGATCACGACGCAGGTTCTCATCCATCAACTGTCAGGGGAGGCCAAGGTATCGACCGCGCTGCGGGACACGGACCAGTTGCTCGTTCAATGCTGTGACCATGCACGCACAGAGGTTCCCCGACACGTTGCGCCTGCCACATCCCCTCACCTACCAGACCTCCTGCGAAAGCGGGTGGGTCAGCGGCAGGTGTGGGACACGGACGAATGAAGCGGGCACTGAAGATGAACAGCAAGCACTTCAAACGGCGGACTGGGGTGTACCCGGAGACTCTAGCCGAGATGGAAGCGGTCTTCACCCAGCGCGAGGCGCAGAGACGTCTGGGTATCACCGGGAACTCCGTTGCATTAGCGGGCGTTGTCGTATGTCGTAAATCGCTGCTGGGCAACCCAGGCGGGAAATCGCCCACAACTGTTCAGCGTCAGGCTCTATTCACTAGAAGGACGCCGCATCCAGGGTCACCGGCACCTCGCGCTCCTCGCCGCCGCGCACCACGGTCAGGGTCACGGTGTCCCCCTGCGTCTTGTTGATCAGTTCGGCCTGCAGGTCTTCCAGGCCGTCCACTGGTTTGCCATCAATGGCCACGATCACGTCGCCGCCTACACTGACTGAACCGCCCTGGAACTCTTCAGTGCGGGTGCCGCCCTGGAGGCCAGCCGTGGCCGCGGGCGTACCGGGCTGCACATCTCCCACCACCAGCCCCGTATCGGGCAAATTCAATTGCTGCTTGCCCTGACCGTTGAGCAGCCCCAGACCCACCGGTACCGGCTGGCCCTGCGGCCCCTGCACCAGCAATCCTACGCTGACGCCGATCCGGGGCAGGGTTACAATCTGGCCTTCTGCCGCCTGCAGGCGCGGCAGCAGGTTCTTGGCCGCATTGATGGGAATGGCAAAGCCCACGCCCGCACTCTGGCCCACCCCGGTGGCCTGTCCGGCCGGTGAGAGAATCTGGGTGTTGATGCCGATCACTTCACCCGCACTGTTCAGGAGTGGCCCGCCGGAGTTGCCGGGGTTGATGGCCGCGTCGGTCTGAATGGCCTTTTGCGTGATGCCCTCGCCGCCGCCCGCCGAAAACCCGATCGGAATCTGGCGCGCAGTACTGCTGACAATGCCCTGCGACACGCTAAAATCCAGGCCAAACGGCGCGCCCATGGCGATGGCTTTCTGACCCACCTTCAGTGCGTCACTGTCACCCAACGGAATGGCCCTGATCAATGACTGTGCCATGCCTTCGGCGCGGATCAGCGCCAGATCGTACTGCGGCGCGAGACCAATGACTTTTGCCTCCACGGCCTCCTCCTGACCCATCACCCGGACGGTAATGCGGCTGGCCGCGCCACTTCCACCCTCGCCCGCCACGACATGGTAATTGGTCAGGATGTCCCCGGCATCGTTGACGAAAAAACCGCTGCCGACACCGGATTGCGCCTGACCTTCTTCGCCCATCATGCCGAAGGGGTTCTGGGCCGCTGCCTGCTGCTCGGTGGTGATATAGACCAGCCCCGGCTCAAAGCGGTCCACCACACTGATGGTGTTCTGCTCGTACTGCAAGCCCGCCCCTGCCGCCAGGCCCAGTGTGCCAGCAGTGGCGTCGGCGCTTGCAGTATCAGTTCCTGCGGAATTGGGGGGCAGCGCAGTGGTATTTGCCTCGGGGATCTGCACGGTTGCGGTCTGGTCTGCTGGCGTGCTGCACCCAGCCAGGCCCAGGGCAAGGCCACCCAGTAACACAGCGAAAGCTCTTCCTTTGATATCCATGCCTCCATTATCACGGGAGCGCCGGAATACAACGTAAGTATGCCGGGAAGACGAACTTCATATATGGAGAAAGTGTTGATGCAATACCATTAAGCCGTGATTACAACAGTTGCCCGCAAAAGCGTCCAATTCCCCGTCGCTCTTACGATCTGAAGCTACAAATTGATAGAGAACAGCAGGGGCCTTATCTTCGGCCACCTGCTGTTCTTTGTTATGGAGAAGATTCAGAGAACCGGGATCAGGACCGCTGGAAATCCCAGACCAGACGGTACGTACCGAATTCCTTCTCGACGCTGAACGACACCCGGCTCTGTGCGCCGCGCTCATAGATGTAGGTCAGGGCATAATCCAGGCCCGCACCCGTGTCGGTAGGGTTGACCAGCTTGAACCCCTGCGCCTTGAACTGACGGTCATAGAAGTCCATCACCTGCTGCAGGTCCAGGCTGGACCCCTCGATCCGGCCCATCAGGGTACCGTCGGCGTTGATATCCGTTTCTGTCAGGACCGATCCCTGTGGAATGGAGAAGCTGACCGTTCCCGCGTTGCTGGACAGGTTGCTCAGCTCGATAGGACCGTAGAGCATGTATTGCACGCCCGCGAAGTCCTTGGCACTGACGAGTGCGTTGCGGCCCGCAGCGGCATTCTGTTGCGGCGTGAATTTGGTGACGCCCACCACCGTGACGGGCAAGACACGGGTCACGGCTGTATTGCTGGCATTTGTTGTGTTGCTGGCATTTGTGCTGCCTGCCTTGCCCTGCGCCATCATCTGCACGCCGCTCAGGTCAAAAGTGGCGCGGTAGCTGTTGTTGCCCTGACGAACCAGGTTCAGACGAACCTGTGAGCCGCTCCTGGTATACACGGCCTGAGCGGTGTTGTCTGCCGTGTTCTGCGAGGTTCGGGTAAAACCCTGAGCGCGCAACTGGTCATCGTGATAGGTGTAGACCGTCTTCAGAGGCGCATCCACCCGGAAGGCCAGAACCGCCGATTGCTTATCGTACTTGCTGCCGACCACCTTGGCCTGTGGGTGGGCCGAGACCCGCAAGGTGGTGGACTGGTTGCTCAGGCTGCCCAGTTCGCCCGGGCCATAGAGGGTCCAGGCCAAGCCATTGGTGGTGCCAGACAGGACAGCCTGCTGGGCCAAGGCCACGGGAGAGAAAGCGAGAACGGCGGTCAGCGCCACAGCGCCAGCATTCCGAATCATTTTGTTGTTCATAGAAACTCCTTCCTTGGTTTAGTGAACGAATAAACCAGATGACCAGATGTTGGTGATCTGCCGTGACCCTAACGAGGCGCTGCCTTCAGAACATGAAATGAAGGGACAAAAAAAATTCTTCATTTCACGAAAGCGAAGGTTTAATTGATTGCCCATCAATTGCACAAAGAATGAACAGGTATTCAGGCAAAATGTTGTTTCAGGATCTTCTTCGGCCCTCAAACAGATCCCCGAATGAAGAAGCGTCCATGCTTCAGCCATGAGGGCTCATTTTAGTCTGCTCAGAAGTCTCCATTATTTCTTTAAAAAGTCTGGTCCTCATCATTCTGAGAACGTGCCGTCAACTTTAGGGCGAATACCCAGGTTTTCAGGGGTGGTTTGTGCCTCTGACCGAAGCGGCTGCGCGTAGCCCAGAGCGCACCAGTAGGGGACAGTGGCTGAAGGCGCCTAGGCCTCGGTGGACACCACGTCGCCGCCCCAGACGTGATTGAGCCGGGTGACGCCCAGCTGGGCAGCACAGGTAAAGCCAAAGCCCGCAATTGGGTGTGCAACTCACCGCTGATCGGGGCGTTCATATAACCGCCGACACCACCGCGCCCGGCACTGCCGCCTGCACCTGCCGCACGGCCCCTGGCACTTCCCGCCAGAGTTGCAAACGCCCCGCCGCCCGTTCCAGCAGGGTGCGGGGTTCGCCAGGCCGGGCGATGTCAGTGAGCAGGGCCAGAGTGGGCATCTGGAGATGGGGATTGATGACCATCACGTCACCCGCCGACACGCGCAGGCGTGTCACCAGCACAGCGTGACCCGTTTCAGGAAAGCGTAGCGTCCGGCTGAAGCGCAAGGACGAGCGCGTCAGGATCACCAGTTCTCCCTGACGCGCTGTGGCCCAGCGGGCAGAAGCGGCGCACCCGCGCGGGGTAAGCATCTTCAGGATGGTCGTTGACCACGGCTTCTTGCAGAACCACCACATCCGCCGCTTCCAGCTCGGCCAGCGCGGCGATCTACGCCAGATCGGCAGAGGCGCCCAGTGTGTTCAGGCTGAGCAGGGTGATGGGAGCCGCGAGCATAGGCACGCGCCGGGAAGGACCCAGCCCACTTGAAGAATCATAAAAGCCGCGGCCACCGCGACATTCCAGATCACTCAGCCAGCCTGTCCCACGCGCCACGCCAGCCTGACCAATCCGGCGAACGCAGGCAGCAACAGTTGCGGCAGAACCAGGTCCAGGGCCGCCACCCACCACCAGCACGGTCAGCGCAACCGAAGAGCGGTGCGGGGATCTGGGCCGTGTGCCCTCAACCTCATGGCCGCCGCTAAATCGAATGGGCGGTCAGGCCGCTTGCCAGGACACGGTTCACGGTTCGAGGGTGACCCTGGACCGCGACGTCGCGTCGGAGGCCGTCAGGGTCAGGCGGTAGGTCTGGCCTGAGCGGGCGAGTTGATAGGTGCGCGACAGCTCACCGCTGTCCCGCTCCACCGTCTCAACGAAGCCCTGCGCCTGGAAGAACGGCAGGTAATAATCCTCCAGCTCCTGCAGCGTGTACATGCCGTAGAACAGCAGACTGGCCTCACGGTCACGGTAACTGGCGCTGTCGATCAACACGTTGCCGGGCGGCGTCAGAAAAATCCGGCCGGGCACAATCTGCACCGTCTTCAGGTCGATGGGTTCAGCGTACACCCGCAGGTTGTCTGGAGCCTCACCCACCAGCAGGCGCCCGGGCAGCGCCCCGCCCCGGAACTGGTACAGGGCCTGAATAGCTCCCGTGGCCCCCTTGAGCACCTGCACCTCGATCAACCGGTCCATGCGGCGCAGCAGGGCGCGGGCGCGCGCCTCGTCCGGGTAGATCACGCGGTAGGTCAGTTCAAAGCCCTGCCGCTGAAGTTGCTCGGTCGCAAAGGCCAGCGCATTCTGGGCACTCAGCCCTGACGTGGGGCGGTAGGTGAGCAAGGCCGTGCGGGAGCCGTCGTCGTACCGGGTGCCCAGCACCCTGACTCCGGCCGGGGCACTGAGCCGCAGGCGGTTGTCGCCCGCCTGCAGATCGGTCAGGCCACCGGCGTACAGGCCCCAGGGCAGGGTGCCGGTGGTGCCGCTCAGCAGGGGAGCGGGGGTGGTCTGAGCAACGGCGGGCAGCGGGGCGCAGGCCAGCAGGGCCGCGAACACAAGGGCTTTCTGGTTCATGGTAAACCTCCAGGCCATTCACCGTACCCCGTTACCAGCCACTGTCCAGCCCTTTGACAATGTCCCCTCAAGGGTCAGAGCGACTGGAACTGATCCTCTAATGCCCCCGCAGCAACGCCTGATGGTGGCACTGATCCTCACGCGCCCCTTGAGGTACAGCGCAGGCAAATAACGCGTTGTAGCGGTGGAGCTCTGTACCGGACAACTTCACTTCAAGCGGCACCTGGCACAGGAAAAGGAGGGGCCAGCAGCCCGATGAATTCACCTGACTCCGGCGGATCCCAACGCAAGGCTTCGGCGCCGTACCGCACGAGGCTCATGGCCGAGCGGGCAGGGTCGCCCAGGGCGCGGGGAATTGTACGGACAGCGGCTGGAACAGGTGTTCCGAGAGGGGATCTGGCTGCACCGGGACCTGACGACGGGTGGGTGTACGCGGGAGGACTATGCGCAGCAGAGTGAATCCCTCACCCTGCGTCTGGACGCCCTGCTGAACCGGGCACCGCTACAGTCGAAAGCGAACGAGCGCCTCCAGCAGGGCATTATGAAACAGCACGTACTGGATCGGTTGTGGCAGTTCCTGAAGCACCCCGACATTCCCCCGACGAATAACGCGGCTGACCGAGCCTGCGGACTGTGGTGATGGCGAGGAAAGTCTCGCAGTGCAGCAAGAACGCGGTTGGGGCGCACACGTACATGCGTATCAAGTCCACGGTGGAGACTGCGCGGTCAGGACCCCGTTGCGGTCCTGACCAGCCTCGCTCGCTAATCACAGACGCGTGCACTGCACTGGTCCTTGCTCTGCACCCTTATCCCGGTCAATTGGTTTCTGACCCACGGTTTGCAGGAACATTCCAAGTGTAAGGAAGATGTGAAGATGTTCAGTTATACTTTACTCTACGTTAGGCTCCTGCTCGTGGAACCCGGCTCCTGAGGTCCAATGACTGAATTCTCCACAGCTCCCTTTACCCTCAGTGCCCTGCATGACAACGACAGCTCCTTTCAGGCCCTGATCGAGCACAGTGCAGACCTCATCACCCTGCTTAACCGGGATGGACAGATCCTGTATCAAAGCCCCTCCGCATGTCAGCACCTCGGCTGTGACCGCGACCGTGCACCCATGCACCACATCACGGATTGCCTCCATCCTGAAGACCGTGAACGGGTGGTCCGTGACATCTGTCTCTCTACGCCCGGTGAGACGCTGACGCTGTGCCCTTACCGGGTGCACCATGCCAACGGCAGTTGGCGCTGGCTGAAAGGCACTGCTGTCAACCTGCTGGACGACCCCAAAGTGCGCGGCATTCTGGTGCAGTCACGTGATGTGACTGCCGAAGTGCTGGCCGGGCAGAGGGCCCGTGCGCTGGAAGGACTCAGCATGGCCCTGGCCAGCACCAGCACCACTGACGAGGTCGTGCAGGTCATGCTGCTTCAGGGGCTTGAAGCCATGGGCGCCCTCGCCGGTGGTGTTCTCCTGCTGGACGAGGGCGGCACACTAGTGAATGTGCTGGGGAGCGCCGGGTACCCGGAACGCATCGAGCGCCCCTGGCGGCGCTTCGCCTTAGACACACCTGTCCCCGCGGCCGACGCTATTCGCGAAGACCGTGATGTGTTCCTCACGCACGAGGACTGGCAGAGTATGTATCCGCACCTGCAACATGCCCATGGTGCCGGCAGCACGGCCGTGCTGCCCCTCAAAAGCAACGGGAAGGTCATGGGGGCCATCACACTGTCCTTCCAGGAGGACCGTGCCCCCAGTGAAACCGAACGGAAGCACCTGCGGAGCGTCGCGGCCCAGTGTGCCCTGGCCCTGGAACGCAGTGAATTACACGCACGGCTTCAAACCCAGGAACGACTGTTCCGCAAGCTCGCGGACCACAGTTCCGACCCGGTCGCCATCATCGGCCTCAGCGGAATGACGCAGTACGTCAGCCCTTCGGTCGAGCGCATGCTGGGCTATACGCCTCAGGAGCGCATCGGCCTGAACGTGTTCGAAGGCATCCACCCGGATGACCGCGACCGGGTCAACCGGGCGTTCAGGGAGGCGGTGGATACCCGGCTGCCATGTCTGGTCACCTACCGTTTTCAACACAAGGCAGGCCACTGGGTGTGGCTGGAGTCCACCGGCACCAACGCCATCCATGACACTGACCTCAGGGGCGTGGTGGTCAATACCCGTGACGTGACCGCCCGGATTGAGGGCGAGCAGGCACGCCAGGCCAGTGAACGCCGTCTGCAACTGATCGGGGAGCAATCTGACACACTGATCCGCATCTACAATCCGGACGGAAAGTGCCTGTACGCGTCGCCCGCAGCCGAAGGCATGCTGGGGTATACCCCAGAGGAACTGCGCACCTTCAAGATCGGTCAGGTAATGGACACAGCGGAAGTGACAGCGGCCTGGGGCGCCCAGACCCCCAGTTCTGCTTACCAGATGCGGCGCCGGGACGGCACGTTCGTGTGGGTACAGAGCACTGCGCGAAAAATCACCGATGAGGCTGGCACATTGGTGGAAATGCATGTCGCCACCCGGGACATCACCTCACGCAAAGAAGCAGAGCAGGCCCTGAACCTCCAGCTGCGCCGCTTCCAGCATCTGGTGGACCTGACTGCAGAGTTCGCCGCGCAGGAGGACGCTGAGCAACACATTCAGACCGCCCTGGAGCGCTGCCTGAACTTGACGCCCTACACCTACGGCTTTTACTTTCCGGTCAACGGCGACACCCTGATCGGATCACTGCGTGCCGGTGAGACCGCGGAGCAGATGCTCGCCTGGACCCTTCCCCTGGAGCGCATCCACCGCAACGGTCAGGTCGGTAAGGCCCTGCGTCGCCACGAAGTCTTCTTCGCGGGCCCTGAGCAGACGGTGTTCTGTCCGCCTGAACCGCTGCCACGGCAGGTCTGGACGTCCCTGGCGGTTCTGCCGGTGGTCTCAAGAGGTGTCTTGCGGGGCTGCATGGCTTTCGGCACGAACAGCAGGTTCGAGGTGGACGGCGATACCCGCCGGCTGCTGACCGGCGTGAGTGAACATGCCAGCCGCGCGGTGGAACGCAGCGCCCATCTCGACGATTTGAAGCTGTCCCGTGAAGAGACCCTGCGGGCGCTGGGCCTGGCGCTGGAGTACCGGGATTACGAAACGAAGGGCCACACCGACCGTGTCGTGGGCTTGACCCAGCTGCTGGGTCAAGCCCTGGGCATTTCAGGTGATGACCTGGACGCCCTGCGCTGGGGCGCGTTCCTGCACGATACCGGCAAGGTTGCCATTCCCGACGCGATCCTGCTCAAGCCTGGCAAGCTCGCCCCGGAAGAGTGGGAGGTGATCAAGCGGCACCCAGGCATCGGGTACGAGATGCTGCATCACATTCCTTCCTTGCCCCCGACCACCCTGGAGGTGGTGCTATACCACCAGGAACGCTGGAATGGCAGCGGATACCCAAAAGGGTTGACAGGCGCGGACATTCCACTTGCTGCGCGGGTCTTCGCAGTGGTGGATGTCTACGACGCCCTGACCAGCGAGCGCCCTTATAAGCGGGCGTGGACCCACGAGGAAGCCGCCGCACAATTGCGCAGGGAGGCGGGCGTGCTGCTTGATGCACGGGTCGTCGAGACCTTCCTGGGCATCCTGAATCACAACTCCCGAATTAAGGATCCATCGCATGACCCACACTAAGTTCAGCTCCAGCTTTGCTCAGCAATCCCGCGTCACCATCACCGGTTCAGGGGAACGAACCCTGCTGTGCGCCCATGGGTTCTGTTCTCATCAGGGTATCTTCCGTCACCAGGTTCAGGAGTTTGGAGCCACTCACCGGGTTGTGACCTACGATCTGGCCGGGTTCGGCAACTCCGATCCAGCGCTGTGGCAGGCTGACCGGCACCACCACCTGGACGGGTACGCGGCGGACATGGTTCGGCTGATCGATGAACTCGACCTGCGGCACATCACCCTGCTGGGCGCGTCCATGAGCGCCATGATCGGTCTGCTTGCGTCATTGCAGCGGCCGGAACGGTTTGATGCCCTGGTGTTCATTGGGGCCAGCCCAAGGTATCTGAACGCGCCCACGTACCTGGGAGGCTTTAAGCAGGCCGATGTCAAGGCGTTCTATGGGCTGATTGACCGACAGGACGGCTGGCAGGACGCGATGACCGGCATGCTGCTCAATCAACCCGTGTCGCTGGCCCTCCAGGAGATTGCTGAGCGCGTTCAGGGCGTGCGGTCAGAAGTGGCGGGCGTGGTGGCGCGGGCCATCTTCGAATCAGATTACCGCGGCCTGCTGGACAGTGCCCGTCACCCGGTGCTGGTGACGCAAACCCGGGCGGACAGCGCAGTCCCGGTGGAAGTGGGCCAGTACCTGTCCCAGCGCCTGCCCGATGCAGAACTGGCCTTCCTACCGGGCGTGGGACACATCCCCAACTTTACGGAACCAGGAGCGTTTAACCGCGTGCTGCAAAACTTCCTGAACCGTTTGGCGATGCGTGAGCTGGCGCTCGCCTGAGGCTTGATCTCGGGATCCTGGAGTGCTGCAGCGTACTGTGTAGCAGAGCAAGACGAAGGGCCCCGCCGAATTCAAGAAATGAGAACATGATAGAAAATACATCCCCTGCCTCTGCCGAATTTACCCTGCTGCTCGACAGCCTGCCTTCCCCGTACTTCACGCTTGACGCCACCGGCAATATCACGGCGCTGAATCAACGCGCCGCGCAGCTGGTGGGGCGGGACAGGGAGACCCTGGTGGGGTGTCATCTGGAAACGGAGTTCCATCACCTGCTGGATGACGAGTGGTCCGTGGTCTGCGAGAAGGCCCTTCGTGAACAGCGGTCCCTGAGCCTCGAGCCGTACAACGCCTTTTTAGGGCGCTGGTTCAAGGTTACCCTCATCCCTGCGAACAGCGCGTTGATGGTTCACCTGCAGGACGTGACCAATGCTCGCCGGATGGAGCAGCTTCAGCAGGTCACCGCGGCCTTGCTCACGCCCAGGCGGGCGCAGCAGGTCATTGAGATCATGCTGACCCAGGCGGGGGCAGTCATGGGGGCGTCCATGACGGCGCTGATGCAGATCACTGCGGACGGCGAGCATCTGGAACGCGTGGCCGAATGGGGGTATACCCCCGAACTGCGCGCCCGGCTTAGCCGTGTTCCGCTTCACCTGAACATTCCTCCCACGGACGCAGCCCGGCACCATCAGCCTGTATTTGTGAGTGGTGATGAACGGGACTGGCAGTACCCGGATTCCGCGGAGGTCCATGCGCAGCGCACGCAGAGCGTCGCGGCACTTCCGCTGGTGGTCAACGAACAACTCTATGGGGTCCTGACCTTGAGCTTCAACGGGCCACGCCGCTTCGACGAGATGGAGCAGCACTTCATCCTTACCATGACGCAGCTGTGTGCTCAGGCGCTTGACCGTGTGCAAAGCCGGGAAGTCGTTGTGCAGGCGAATGAACGGCTCGCTTTTCTGGGGCAGGCCAGCACGCTTTTGTCCTCCTCCCTGAACCTGGAGGACACCCTGCAGCGTCTTGGAGAACTGACGGTGGAGACGCTGGCCGACTGGTGCACGGTCTTCTTGCCTGACGCGGTGGACGACTTGAAACTCCGAACGGCCGTTCATCGGGACCCGCAGCTGGTGGCCTCGCTGTCACAGATGCTCGAGGCCTACCCCCTCGACCGAGCCGCCCCGAATGGGATCTATCAGGTCTACCGCACAGGCCAGTCGGTCCTCACGGCCAGCGTTTCTCAGGCCGTGATTGACGCCCTTCCGGACGCGAAGAAACGTGAGCAGCTCCAGAACCTGGCGTTGCGCTCCATGTTGACCGTGCCGCTGGTGGCGCAGGGGCAGACCATCGGCGTGATGTGCCTGGCGTCCTCGCAGGCGGACCGCGCTTACACGCCAGAAGACCTGGAACTGGCAGAGGACCTCGCGCACCGGGCGGCAGCAACCATCGAGCACACCCGGCTGTACATGGCCGTCGTGGACAGCGAGGCCAGAATGTCCGGCATCATCAGTACGGTCTCCGATGCCGTGATCACCACGGGGGAAGACCAGCGGATCCTGGTGTTCAACGCGGCGGCTGAAGCCATGTTCCATCTTCCGGCTGTGGAGGCACTTGGCCAGCGGATGGACCGGTTTATTTCCGTCCGGTCTCGCGATCAGCATGCCCAGCTCATGCAGCAGTTCGCAGAGGCACGCACCTCGTCTCATGGCCTGCCGGGCGGGCGCATCACCCTGCAGGCCATGAGGGTAGACGGCTCTGAATTTCCTGTGGAAGCCACGATCTCTCAGGTGAACGTGAGAGGACAACAGCTCTTCACGGCAGTCTTCCGTGACGTGAGCGAACAGCACCAGGCTGAGCAGGCCCTGCGCGAAAGCGAGGCGCGCTTCCGCTCTACCTTTAACCAGGCGGCGATCGGCATCGCGCATGTCAGCCTGGAGGGCCGCTGGATGGGCGTGAATGACCGACTGTGCGACATCCTGAGATACACCCGCGAAGAGCTGACCGAGCTGACCTTCCAGAACGTCACCCATCCGGATGATCTGGATATCGATCTCACGAACGTACAGCGGCTCCTGACCGGTGAACTGCGCACCTATTCCCTGCACAAGCGGTATCTCCGCAAGGACGGGACGGAGGTGTGGGTGAATCTCACCGGCTCTCTGGTGCGTGACGCACAAGGTCAGCCTGCTTATTTCATTGCCGCAGTGGAAGACATCTCCGATATCAAACAAGCGGAGATGTCCCTGCGGCTCGCCCGCGACGAACTTGAACTCCGCGTCGAGGAGCGCACCGCTCAGCTGCAGGACCTCAGCATTCAGCTGCAGACCCAGGTGCAGGAACTGAAAAGCCACAACGAGGAAAGCCAGGTCCTCAGCGAGATGGGGGAAATGCTGCAGTCCTGCCTGAGCGCGGAGGAGGCGCAGCAGGTCGTGGCGAAGTACGCGGCGCAACTGTTCCCAGACGTGGCTGGTGCCCTGTATGACTTCGGCCCGTCCAGGAATGTGTTGGAGCAGGTGGCCGCCTGGAATGGTGCGTCTGGGAGCGACACGATCTTCGGTCCATCCGATTGCTGGGGCCTGCGCCGCGGCCGCGCTTTTGTCTCCGCCCAGGGGGAGCAGGGCCTGCGGGACTTACGTTGCCGGCACGTGCATGTCCTCGGCCCGGTCCTGTGCGTGCCGCTGCTCGCGCAGGGGGAAACCATTGGTCTGCTGCACCTGAGCGGCCAGGCGCCGTTCACGGCCCGGCATGAGCGCCTCGCGCAGACCACTGCTGAAGCGCTGGCCTCGGCGCTGGTCAACCTCCGCCTTCGGGAGACGCTGAAGCAACAGTCCATTCGCGACCCCCTGACCGGCATATTCAATCGCCGGTATCTGGAGGAGACCTTCGAACGGGAAGTCCGCCGGGCCCAGCGGTATGGGGTTCCCATGGGCCTGATCATGCTGGACGTCGATCACTTCAAGCGCGTCAATGACAACTATGGACACGAGGTTGGTGACATCCTGCTGCAGACCCTGGGCGGCCTGCTCAAGACCAACGTGCGGGGTGAGGATGTGGCCTGCCGCTACGGCGGTGAAGAGTTTGCCCTGCTGCTGCCTGGCGCTGACCTGCAGCAGACGGCTGCCCGTGCCGAACACATCCGTCAGGCGGTTGAGGACCTGAAAGTCAACTACCAGGGGCACCCGATCGGGATGGTCACTGTGTCCATGGGCGCGGCCGTCTACCCCCAGCATGGAACCCACCTGGCCCAGTTGATGCGCAATGCCGATTTCGCCCTCTATGCGGCCAAACGGGAGGGCCGTAACCGCGTCAACCTGGCGCAGCACGCCTGAGCGTGACCAGGACAACTGGATAGACCGTCAGCGCTTATTTTGAAGGAGCTCCCAGCATCTCAGAGAATGAGGCTCGCCAGGGTGCTCCAACCGTTAGCGACAGTCGCGAATGACGAATGTGTGCTTCCCCGCACGCTTGGCGTCATACATGGCCCGGTCTGCTGCCGCCAGCACTGCTTCGGCATCCATACCTGCTGCCGGCAGCACAAAGCCGAGACTCGCCTGCACCCGCACTTGAACACCCTGAAGCCGAACTGGACGTTCCAGCGCGTTCAGAAGCCGCTGCGCGAGCGAGTCCAGGGCGCAGCCTTCCATAGCCCGCACCAGGACCACGAACTCATCTCCTGCCAGCCGCGCCAACACGTCCCCTTTCCGGATGCACTGCTGCAGCCTGATGCTGACCTGCCGTAACACTTCATCTCCCGCTTCGTGACCGAAGGCGTCATTTACCGCCTTGAAATCATCGAGGTCGGCGAAGCCTACAGCGAAGAGGCGGCCGGATCCCAGATCACGGACGGCCGCCTGTAACGCCTGCATCAAGAACGAGCGGTTCCTCAGTCCGGTCAGGTCATCCGTGTGCACCTGATTTTCCAGTGTTCGCTGGAGCAGCACGCGCTGCGTCACGTCCGTCTGGATGCCCACGAAGTGTGTGAGGTGGCCCGCCACGTCCTGTACAGGCGCGAGGTTGAGCGCGTTCCAGAATGCCGTGCCGTCCTTGCGGTAATTCCGGATGATCACGTCAATCGCTTCGCCAGCGTTCAGCGCATGCCGGAGGCTCGCCTGGGTCTCAGGATTTGTGTCTTCTCCTTGCAGGAAGCGGCAGTTGCGTCCGAGGATCTCGCTGGATTGGTAACCCGTCAGTTGCTCGAAGGCTGAATTGCAGTACACGATCGGCTGGTCACCCTCGCTGCTGGTGATGACGATCCCGTTGGTCGCCGCGTTCACTGCGCGCATCAGCACTTCAGGAAGGTGTCCATGGTCTTTGAGCATGCCAGGCATTCTGCTCCTCTCGCCCACCGACGTCTTGACAGTCAGTCTTCAGATTCTGGGGTCACGGCATCAGGCGTAACCGAATGGCATGGGATCTCTGGATTGCAATACAGGGCTGCCATTCATCAGGGATCTGCAATACCGTTCCGCGACGCGGGAAACCGCATGTGGTCAGGTGATTGGAGCAAGCCGCTTCCTGCGGCCTGCCCGACATCCAAACGCTGGCCACCCGTCGGGTGAGGGAGAAGGAAGCACTCCTCGCCGCGATGACCCTGTCCTGGAGCAATAGGCTCACTGAAGGCGTTGTGAACAAGATCAGGTTGATCAAGCGTCAGATGTACGGGCATGGGTCATTTGAAACCCTTCGCCAACGTGTTTTGCTCGCGAGCTGCCCCGGTGGACGGAATCAGCGGCAGAACCGCAGAATCGGGGGAACCCCGAGCGCGTGGTCTCAGTCTAGTGCGGCACCTTGCTGCGCCGGCGGTCCGGATACCGGACCGCCGGCGCAGCGGACTGCTTGCACAGCACCGAGCGGTTGCGTCCCTGGCGTTTGGCCGTGTAAAGCGCCTGATCCGCCCGTTCGAGGGTGTCCTCGATGGCTTCCCCAGGAATGTAACGGCTGCCGCCCAGCGACGCGGTCACCCGCAGCGCGGGCTTGCCGTTGCTCACCTGCAACCCGGCCACCCGTGCCCGGATGCGCTCAGCGGCCTGCCGGGCGGCTTCCGAACTGCCCGGCGCGAACGCAAGCAGGAATTCCTCGCCCCCATAGCGCCCCACGAAATCGCCGTGCCGCAGGCTGCGCGCCACTTCCTGCCCGAGGGTCCGCAGCACCTCGTCACCGCAGTTGTGTCCATAGGTGTCATTCACCGTCTTGAAGTGGTCGATGTCAAGCAGGAAGACATAGAAGCTCTCGCCGCTGCTGTCATGCAGGGCCGTTTCCATTTTGTGGGTGAGTTCCTGCATGATCGCTCGCCGGTTGGGGAGCTGCGTGAGCGTGTCGTGCAGGACAAGTTGCTCCAGCTCTCTCATGGTTATTTCGAGCTGCGCGTTGCGTTCCTGGAGTTTCTGGCGCAGCCGGGTCATTTCATGACCGAGCAGACTGATCATGCCCATGACTCCGGTGTAGGCGAACACCACCACGACTTCGATCGGAAGGTGGACGCGTTCGGGATGCGTGACCAGCAGGGTGCCCAGGATGGTCAGGTACATCCCCACCATCAGGAGGGCGAGCATCAACACCTGCCGCAGCTGGAAGATGAACAGAGCGAACATCAGGGCCATGGTGCTGAGCAGCAAGAACGCCATGCGGGCCTGCGGATCTTGCAAGTGGAACATGATGTACGCATTGCACGCCAGGCCAGTGAGCACCTGCGGAGCGGTCATGGACGGATCCCGAAGCCGCAAGTTGCGCCCGCTGAGCAGCAACCACAACACGGTCGCGTTGACGCCCAGAATGACGATGATATAGGGGATCAGCGTCGAGGTTTCAATAACCCCCATCACTTCAAATCCAACGGCGACCAGCGCCGTGAAGACGTAGGTCAGGCTGCCCAGCAGCGTGCGCTGCAATCGCAACTTTTGAGCGGCCTGAAGGGAGCGTTGTCCTGTCGACATGTATACCTGAGGAGAAGTCTAGGCCACTCAATCTGACAGAAGCCTTGTACCGGTGCAGCTGCAGCCGCGTGAACACGTGTCCGGAGCTGCCCGGTACCTGCTGCGCATCGGTGGAGTCTGGCTCCCTTAGCAGCTGCTACTTTATGGTCAATGGCGTTCACGACGCAGTGCGGCATACAGAGGGCAGGATCTGGTCCTATGACGACTCCCGCTGCTGCATCACCGCCCACCCTTTTCTGACCTGTTGCCACAGCGGCTGACCCACGGCGGACGGCAGGAGGCGGAGGCAGGATGGTTCCAGAACGCCCAGCCGACCTGCTTGAGCACGTCGGAGCTGGGTTCCACCGACGCTTCCCCCTGAAGCGGGGCACCCCAGGGACCTGGATCGTGTTGTCCTGGCCTACGGCCTGCCAGTGGCCCTCCACCATGCCATATGCCCTCCGCACTTGCCCCACCAGGCGCGCTGACTCTGCGGGTCAAACCGGCCTTGCTATACCCGCCTCTGCCAGCGAGAAACGCAGCTGTTCGGCGGGTGTAGCAAGGCCCACCGTCACATTCACGCCACCTCCAGACGGCGCCTGTGCCCTGGGCCGGAATGGCCCGTGTGGGCGGCTGGTACCATGCAGCGCAGGACCCGGTGCCTTTGCCCGGCCAAGGAGCGGTCATGATTCGTACGCCTCTACCCCCCCCACCTGCAGCCCAGCTGCTGGACGTCAGGGCGGACTTTCCTCTGTTTGCCCACCGCCCGGAGCTGGTCTTTCTGGACTCAGCCGCCTCCAGTCAGAAGCCTGCCGCCGTCATTCAGGCGATGGCGGAGTTCTACGCCCACGACTACGCCAACATTCACCGGGGGGCCTACCGGCTGTCGGCCAGCGCCACAGACCGGTTTGAGGCTGTGCGCGACCGGGCCGCGCAGTTCTTCCACGCCCCCTCGCGTGACGGGGTCATCTTTACGCGCAACGCCACCGAGGCCGTCAATCTGGTGGCCCACAGCTGGGGACAGACCCACCTGAGCGCCGGCGACGTGGTGCTGGTCAGCGAGATGGAACATCACGCCAATCTGGTGCCGTGGCATCTGGTGACCCGACAGTGCGGCGCGCGGGTGGAGGCCGTTGCCATGACCCCGGACGGCAGACTCGACCTGGACGATTACAGGCGCAAGCTGCGCGAGCTGCCCGTCAAAATTGTGGCACTCCAGCACGTGAGCAACGCGCTGGGAACCATTCATCCGGCCCACGAACTGGTAGAGCTGGCCCATGCCCAGGGTCTTCCGATTCTGCTGGACGGCGCGCAGGGGGCGCCGCACCTTCCGCTGAACCTGGACGAGCTGGGCGCGGACTTCTACGTCCTGAGTGCCCACAAGATGCTGGGCCCCAGCGGGGTGGGGCTGCTGCTGGCCCGCCCCGAGGCGCTCCGCGGGCTGCCTCCGTACCAGGGCGGCGGCGACATGATTCGCGAGGTCTATCCCGAGTCCAGCACCTACGCCCCGCTGCCCCACCTCTTCGAGGCGGGCACCCCTGCGATCGCCGAGGTCATCGGCTTCGGCGCGGCGCTGGACTACCTGGACGGTCTGGGCATGGCCCGCGTTGAGGCTCACGAGCGCGCCCTGCTGGACTACGCCCTTGGACGGCTGGAAGCGCTGGAGGGCCTGCAGCTGTACGGCCCGTCGGGGCCGCGGTGCGGGGTGGTGAGCTTCAACGTGGCGGGTGCCCATGCCCACGATGTGGCCGGTTTTCTGGATGAGGCCAACATCTGCGTGCGGGCTGGCCACCACTGCGCCCAGCCACTGATGCGCGCCTTTGACGTTCCCAGCACCGTTCGGGCCAGCTTCTCGGTCTACACCACGCCCGCCGATGTGGACGCCCTGGCAGACGCACTGGGCGACATCGTGCAGTTCTTCGCGGAGGAACCATGACCGGATCAGGCACCGTCATGCAGGCCCTTTACAAGGAGGTGGTGCTGGAACACTACCGCCGCCCGCGCAATTTCGGAGACCTGCCGGACGCCACGCACGCGGAGGGTGGCCACAACCCGTCGTGCGGCGATCAGCTGCAGCTGATGCTGCGGCTGGACGGGGACCGCATTGAAGACGCCCGCTTCACCGCGCAGGGCTGCGCCATCTCGGTGGCCAGCGCCAGCCTGATGACCAGCGCGTTGCACGGCAAAACCGTGGAGCAGGCCTTTGCCCTGATCGGCGCCTTTACCGGGATGATCCGCACCGGGGAAGCCGCGCCGGAACTGGGTGACCTCGCGGCCCTGCGCGGCGTGCATACCCTGCACACACGCGTGAAGTGCGCCGCACTGCCCTGGCAGACGCTGCAGGCGCTGCTCAATCAGGCGCAACTGGACGCCGGGCATGATGAACCGGGACCCGGGCGGCCCTGAGTCTGGCGCGGTGCCCACACGGTGCGCCCACAGGCCCAGGCTAAGCCCCTTTTGGGTCACCCCATTTCGGTCTCATCAATGGTTCGGAAAATTCAACCAGCTTTAAGCGGCGTTGACTCTCAATCACGGCCATCGGAGCGACCCTACGCAGGGGTAGGCGGGGGCTGATCCCCTCGTTCGCGCTGGGCCGCGCCCAGGAGATCACCCAGCTGCTGCAAACGGGTATGGCCAGTGGGCTGCTGCCCCAGGTGCCCATCCATCTGGATGGGCTGACCCGTCAGATGACCCAGACGTACGAGGAGCTGCTGCCCCTGCTACCTAAAGCCCTGCAGAACCGCACGAAATCCAGCGGGCAGCCCGCCTTCCTGAGCGGCATCGTGACCCCGGTGGGAGACCGGCGCGAGCGCGAGGCCATCCTCGCCTCGGACCGGCCCGCAGTACGTCCGTGCGTGGCTGCCTCAGGCGGAGAACGCCCTGTTCGTCGTCGGCTACCAGGACGCTGAGAGTCCGAGCAGACGGCTGCTGGAACTGCAGCAGGGCGGGGAAGTGCTGCTGCCGGATGGCCGAGGGGGCCGCGAGCCCATCCCGGCCTCCTCCCGCATCGAGCGCTTCTACCTGTCGGCGCACGCCGACAGGGGCGGCCTGCTCGGCATGATCGCCCGCTACAGCCCGGGCAAGGTGCTGCTGACCCACGGGGACGTCGCCCCCCGCACCAACATGGCCGGCTACCTGAACAGCAAGTACGAGGTAGCCCTGCCTAAAGTGGGGGAAGTCATCGAACTGCAGGACAGCGGCCGCCGCAAAGGGGCCTTTCTCAACGCCGGCAAGAAGAAGCTCGAGGCCCTCAAGGAGCGCCATGCCCGGGGCAAGGTGCAGGTGCGCTACGACGCCGAGCAGCATGCGGTGGTCATCGAGCTGCCCCAGGAAGTGGACGGCACGCTGTTTGGGGAGGGGGAGTACACCCTGGAGGTGCTGCGGGGCAAGCTTAGCCGCATCAAGCTGCGCGAGCGGGATCAGGAGGCTCTGGCAGGCATGGAGGTGCCGGAGGCAGACATCAGTCCAGATTGAGCGGGTCGACCTCGGATGTGGATTCGGATCCAGGCACGTATTCCAGAATGTCTGTGAGTCGCACATCTTCGCCGGTTAACCGGCGAAGACCATCAAGCAGGGCGGCCAGGGTTGGCAGATCAACCCTGACAGGAGCGTCTTTTCCAGCAATCCGGTACACCGTACTCAAGCGCTGAATGCCGCTCGCTTTCGCTAACGCGTAAGCGGTCAGACCACGTGCCTTGAGAAAAGAGTCGAGTTGCCAGCGGACCTCGGACATCCATCCATTCTGCCTCACAACGTTAGATTCGTTGGACTATTCCGTCTTGACGTACTTACCGTCTAGTGGCAATAATAGAGATCTGAAGGGGCTAGGGCCTAGGAACTCAGGCCCCCTCAGAATCCAAAACCTGTTTGAGGTGGATCGTATGAAGCATACCCCGAGCATCCCGCCGTCCCATCACCCCTGGGATCCCCATGCAGTTTGAGTTGCTGCGCGCCCACCAGCGCTTCCTGCCGCTGATCGGTCAGCGCCGCAGGCGGACCGACGACGAGGCTGAGCCGCTCACCAACCTCCTGGTCAGTCCGGCCGTGAAGAACACGCTGCTCAATGCCCTGGGTGGGGGCGGCCCACACAGTGGACCGCTGTTTGGCCACCGCGATCAGGGCGAACTGCACGTCCGCTTCGCAGCGGCGCGCGGTTACAGCGCCGCCCTGGCCCCGGAGCCCCTGGCCATGGACCCCCTGTACCTCCTGGGCCTGACCGATGCCTACCGCCAGACGGACCCCCGTCTGGACTGGGCGGGGCAGTGGCTCACGGCCCGTGGCGGGGAGTTCCCTGAAGTGTCCGACTGTCTGCGGTGGTTCGAGCGGGCCGCCGAGCAGCAGTTGGTCACGCCCGAACACCCCCTGGTGTTCGCCGGCTGGCTGTCCCACAGTTTCACGATGCTGGCCTGCCATGTGGGGCCGGACGAGTTCGACCCGTGTACCTGGCTGGCTCTCCACCACACCCCTGAACCGGAGGTTCAGGGATGACCTCTGCCCCGACTGAACCCCTCACGGTCATCGTCAACTTCGGTGCCCAGCAGCAGGCGGTGAACCTCATGCGCGCTCCGCCCCTCTCCTGCTTCACCGCCCTGGTGGGCCTGACTCAGGGGGACCGGGCCTGGATCGCTGACCTGCAGACCGATGCGCCCGAGTGGATGCGCAACGCCCACGGTGAACTGGACACTGGGCGCGGCGATGACGTTCAGCCCTGGTATGACGGCTACCGGGCGGGACTCAGGTTCATCAAGCGGCACCATCTGGGCTGGTGGTGGCACTGTGAGGCAGCTCCGCCGGAGGACGCCAGGGACGTGCTGGGGATGCCGGAAATGACCCATCTGCGGACGCAGCCTGAGCGGTACGTGATCCCGTCGGAGCGTGGCGGCCTGCCCCATGTGCTGCTGCTGTTGACGTGGCTGCAACAGGACGAGCTGCGCTTCCGGGTGCTGCAGGCTGAGGGGCCAGTGCCGCACTTGCGGGAGCTCCCCGTGCTCGTGTAACCCAGCTCAAGAAGGGCGCAGCTCTGGCTGCGCCCTTTCAATCGGGACCTGACGACCGACTGCGGATTACCGGGCCGTACTGAAACTTCCCGCGCCTCTTTCCAACGCTTCCCTCTTCCAAGCCAAACACCCTGACTTGGTTCGGCTGGCCAGCGCTTCCACAGTTCGCCGGGCATCACGGGGCGAGTCATCGGCCGCACGTTGCCCCGCCTGTCGCGCTAACGCCGCCACAGGTGTTGCGTGGACAGAGCACTCCACGGTCTGCGTCTTCAAGGCACGTCCACGCAGCCGTGCAGGGTGGCAGTGATAGACCGAGCCCACCATGCTGATGTCCATGCCTTCTCCGCGCTGCCCGTGATGCCGTGGACGCCCGAGCGCAACTGATCCATACCCGCACATCTACTGTCAGTTCAGGTGGCAGGCTGCAGGCTGGCAGACACCGAGGTCATCTCCTCCTGAGTAGAGGACTCAGCATCGTGGGCGTTGTTCCAGGTTGGGACGAAGGCAAGGACCTGGCTCTCGGTTCGCTGGCTCTCTCTCCCACGATCAACTGCGGCGCTGTCTGGCGTTCGGCGTGCGGCAGCGCGCGGCGCGTGATGTTCATTCACTTTCTGCGTCATCGCCGTCGTCACACAAGAACGAGTCCGATGCGTGGCGCTCCGTCACGCCGCGCGCCGCGACCTCGTTGATGCTCAGTCCGCCAGCTGTTCCGGGATGAAGGTCTGTCGCCAACGCATCACCGTCCGTGCGCGTCCGCCGCCGGCATCACGGCACGTGGGACAGAAGTGTGTCTCACCCCGGCGTCCGGTCCCACGTCCATCACTCAACAGAATTCTGGATGACTGGTGGAGGCGCACACGCTGACGACCCTGGGTCGGGTGTCGGTCACGCCCGCACTCTGTGTCACAACGTCAGGAGATGGTGGAGGCGGTCCACCTGCAGCGCTTCAGAGTCTCCGATGCTCCCAAGAAGATGCACCCTCCAACCAACTGACCTGACACACTCCCGCACAAGCGAGGCGAACAAATTTCTCGAGACGCGTACGGGCACCCGTCGTCGGAGTGCGCCAGGCCTCTGGCCTCGCAGCCATCACCAGAGGTCACGGTGACCAGCACCTTGGATGTGGACTGGGCGCCGAGACAAGTCAAGACGAGGTCCATGGTGTTGCGGCCAAGACTGAGTGCCCACGCCCAGATTTTTGCGCTGACCATTTCAGGCTGGCTCACCTCTGCTGCTCTGTCCCCGCGAGAGTGTGTCTGACCTCTGACGAAGGGACAAGGGCGGCGCTGATTTCTGTTCAGCGCCCGGTCAACCCCACGGTCCGTCTGGTCACGGCATCACCGGCACACGCCGAGCGGTCCTGCCACTTCTCTCCCCGCCCTTCCATCCACACCTCGCTGGTCTCAGCTCGCCGCTGCCTCGCCACGAAGTGTGCGCGAGTCCCTGCCCTCTTCAGAAAGAAGAGACCGCGGGGTGACGGCTGCCCGTGCACCGCTGAGACCTTGCGGACTTCAGGTGCACAGTCGCACCTCGCCAGGCGGCGCGCCCTGATCCCGGGTCAGCTCAGACAGGACACACCGCTCGATGACTTCCTCCCGTTGCCGGATCAGCGTCAGCCCCTGTCAGTGAAGTTCATCCAGACTCCAGTGGTGCACCGGGGGACACGGCCACTCAAAGTCACACCGACGGTCTTGAGTTGGGTCATGCGTGCCGCCGGTCTCGCCCGCTCTTAGGGCGGGTGAGTCGCTTGCCCCCTCGTGGGTCCGGGTGGCCCTCAGCCCGCAGGGCGGCCACCCGCCCCGGATGTCCTGCCTTGCCCGGCGCCTCGTGGTGTGTGCGGATGAGTCGCTTGCCCCTCGTGCATCCGGGTGGCCCTCAGCCCGCAGGGCGGCCACCCGCCCCGGACGTCCTGCCTTGCCCGGCGCCTCGTGGTGTGTGCGGATGAGTCGCTTGCCCCTCGTACATCCGGGTGGCCCTCAGCCCGCAGGGCGGCCACCCGCCCCGGATGTCCTGCCTTGCCCGGCGCCTCGTGGTGTGTGCGGATGAGTCGCTTGCCCCTCGTGCATCCGGGTGGCCCTCAGCCCGCAGGGCGGCCACCCGCCTCGGACGTCCTGCCTCGCCCGGCGCCGCCGACGTGTTGCCGCCGGCCACCCGCCGAGCGGGCCACGCCGCCCCGCACCGTAAAGGCTCGGGCTGGAGCGCTGGGGAGGGCTGCAGGGCCGGGTGTGGGGGGCGTTGTGAGGGTGGTGGGTGTGGAAGTGTAGATATTCGATGTATCTCGGAGTTTCGTCGCCAATCGAGACTTTTTCTGACTGTGAAGCACTCCGAATCTGGGGGATATGTGTGCTATCGGGGGTAAAGCGCGCTAAGTCTCGGCGTGAATCGATACCCCCAGAAGGCCTGATCTGGCGTGTTCGCCTGGCTTGCCAGCACTGGCGCTGGCACCCCGCCCCACGAAGATGGGTGACCGCAGCCGCTGCCCTCAAGGTGGGGTGGGTGCCCAGATGTCCAGCGTCCGGGGCCGCCACTTCCCGTCTTAATGTGACCGGCGCACGGTTCAGGCACCGCATCATCTCCTGACCTTTCGGGGCATCCGTGCCATGGTTCAGGGCCGCGACTTCACGTCTTAATGTGACCGGCGCACAGTTCAGGTGCCGCATCGTCTCAGGACCTTTCAGGGCATCCGAGCCATGGTTCTGGAGCGCCAGATGTCCGGCGTCCGTGGCCTCTGCGTCCCGTCTTGATGTGACCGCGCACGGTTCAGGTGCCGCATCGTCTCCCGACCTTTCAGGGCATCCGCGCCATGGTTCGGGGCCTCCGCGTCCCGTCTTAATGTGACCGCGCACGGTCCAGGCGCCGCATCGCCTCAGGACCTTTCAGGGCATCCGGGCCATGGTTCTGGACTGCCACCCGGCCGTGTCGGGCTGCCCGGTTCTGAGGCTTCCGGCTCATGCGCTCCACCACGCCGGGTGCACCCAGTCCACGCGGTACTCGTGACCAAACTGCCGTTGCAGGTTGCTTGAGCGCTGCGCCGATGGGGTGCCCCAGAGGGTGCTGAGGTAGCCCTGCTGGATGAACGAATCCAGCTTCCGTTCCACCAGCCGCCCTGAATAGTCGCCCGTGTCCGCCTCGACGGCGTGGCGTGTTCCGGCGTCGCTGACCCATACGGCATCGGGCTGATTGAGCTTGAGCAGGCTGCGCGGGTCAACCTTCCAGCGGGCCGGATCAGCCGGGACGCCCAGCATCAGCCGCATCCCCGCGAGGGTCAGCCGGTGGTTGAGGTCCGTGTCGCCCAGGGCGGCCATGTCGTCGGTGACCACCAGCGTCCGCTGCACTTCCAGGGCGTACCGCCCGCCGATGGGGCGCATCAGCGCGACGGTGGACAGCCGTCCGGTCAGGTCCGACGGCAGCAGTCCGTAGTAGCGGCGCGGCTGAGAACTGGACAGCACGCCGTCGACGTTCAGGTCCACACGGGCCTGGGCCAGACGGGCACTGAGGGGCTGTTGCAGCAGTGCGAGGGTGGCGTCCGGCAGGGGGCTGCGGCGTGCGCGCAGGACCTCCACTTGATGGGGGAGCAGGTGCGGCGTGTTGCCGTGAGGGTAGGTTTCGAGTGACCGGGGGATGCGGGTAAAGCGGGTGGTGTCGTCCGCCCTGGGCAGCGCGTGGATCAGCGTCATGACTGAGCGGTGCGTCTCGGCGCGGGCCTGACCCTTGCGGGGGGAAGGCGTGAAGATGATGACGTCGATCTTGCGGTACAGCGCGTCCGCCTTGGTCTGGGTGGCGATGTGGGCCAGTGCCTCGGCGGTGTATCCGCCGCCGGAGAACTTGCCGCCCACCAGTGCGCTTTGATGCGCGCCGTTGGTGTTGACCTCTCTCAGGTTGAGTTTCAGGAACAGCGTATCCAGCGCCCTGTAGTGCGGATTGCGGGCGCGGTCCGGCACCTCATACGCCCAGCCGCGCGCGTTCAGGACCAGCCGCAGGTAGGCCCCCGGTCCAGCTGCGCCACCAGACTCAGGGCGTCGCTGGCGGTGTGAAACAGACTGACGCGGCCGCGTGCGAGCAGCTGGTACATGCGGCCCATCTCGGTGTGTTGCACGCCGATCACCCGCTCGGCCTGCAACACCGCGAGTCGGGATTCGCCCAGGAAGCCCGGCGGCCTCCTGGTGGGTCCAGGCACCGTCTTCGTTGTAGAGCCCGGCAAGGTCATATCGTTCCTGATCGCTCAGGGGAAAGCGCAATCCGGCATTGGGGCCGCGCCGCTGAAGGGGTCAGCTCTGGGAGGCATGGGTTCTCCTGAGCGGCGACAAGCACCGTAGTTCGGTCTGGAAGCGGGCTGTTTTTGAGTCTTTTTTGGCGGGGAGGAGGTGGCGTGTGTGGACGGGGCCGCGGTGGCGGGCTGCCCAGATCGCCCAGACTGGGGGGACGGTATTTCTGGAAACGCGTCCCGCCGGCGTCGGTTCCAGCAGCATGCGTAGTCCGTGACGCCTCACGACGGCCTGCGCCACATCACCCCGCTCAAGCCAAGGGCAAGGGCCGCCTGACCGCCTGTACATCCTGGAGGTGGCGTTTCAGGGTCATCTCCAGGCTCTGCTGGGTGTGGCCGCAAAACCGGCAATCCCGCATTGCAGAAAGCGATGTGTTTCACCTTGTCCTGGTGCTGCTGGGTGGCGGCGCCGTGGCTCATGCCGTCCAGTTCAATGGCAAAGCCCGGGCAATGACCCGGCAGCGACACCATCAGCAAGTCCACGTGCTTGTCGCGCCGCCAGGCGTACGTCGCCTGTCGTCGCTGCGGCGGCGCGGTGATCACGAACAGATCGTTCAGGTGCACATTCGGGAACACGCGGTACTCACGCGACAGCGTTCGCTCTAACGTTCGGAAGACTTGGCCCTCGCTGCGGCTGAAGAAGTACCCCTCGACCTTTCCGTCCAAGTGGTCGGGGATCGTGGACGTGGGCTGACCCCGATCGGCGGCCTCCTGTCCAGGTTCTGGCCAAACCATCTGCCCACCATGGCCCGGCCCCATGGTCAGGACAGCAAGGGAGATCACGAGGACAAGCAGGATCAACAACATGGCCATAGCAAAAGCATTCCAAAGCATCTCTGACAGGCTTCTCTCGTTGTCTGGAGAGAATCAGGTAACAATGGAGAAAGCGGCCCGAAGACCGCCTCGATCTCGGCCAGCGCCGCGCTGGGCGTGCACGCCAGCTTGTAGGGCCGCTCATTGATCAGGAGGTCATACACGTCGCACAGCGCGAACACACCTCTCGCCAATCTGATGTCCTCGCCCGCCTTGCCGGCCGGGTAGCCCTGCTCATGCCAGCGTGCGTGGCCGAGTCGTTCACTTGGGACGCCCGGTCTCAGAACCACCGCGCCCCGGGGCAGAACTACTGCGAGATCGTCGAGCGTTTGCGAACTGCGGGCCTGACCTTCAAGGACAAGGCGGCCGACTTCCGGAAGCTGGACCTGGGCTTTGCCCGTGAGATCGCGCCGTACGCCCACCAGACGGAACATTGAAAGCCTGGAAGGCCGCGGGATGAAGAGGAGTCTTCAACCGGCCCACAGGCTCGGGCAAGACTTCGGTGGCCCACAGGCCCAGCGGGGCACGCCCGGCAGTGCCTTGATGTGTGTCTCTACTCTGGATCTGCTGCAGCTCGCCATCCGGACCGGGCCGAATTATGCTGATACTGGTACGGCAAATGAGACTGTTGCGGTGTCTGGCACGGCCGGTGCCGGGACCGTCGGCTGCGCCGGGCCTAGGAGGTTTGTATGACGCGTCCCTCGCCAAACCCCGCCACCTACTTCGACATGACCGGACGTAACGACCGACTGAGTGGCGGTGTCAAACGCATCCCTGTCGATACGCCCTGCGGCACATTCCGGGTCTGGACCAAACGTGTGGGCAACCACCCGACCATCAAGGTGCTGTTGCTCCACGGAGGGCCCGGCGCCACCCACGAATACTTCGAGGCCTTCGACAGCTACTTTCCAGCCGCAGGCATCGAGTACTACTACTATGACCAGCTCGGCTCGGCTTACAGCGATCAGCCGGACCTTCCAGAGTTGTGGGAGCTGCCGCGTTTCGTCGAGGAAGTCGAGCAGGTGCGCCAGGCACTCGGGCTAACTCACGAGAACTTCTTCCTGCTGGGACACTCCTGGGGCGGTATCCTCGCCCTGGAGTACGCCCTGAAGTACCCAGAGCAGCTCAGGGGCCTGATCATCTCCAACATGATGGCCAGCATTCCGCAGTACAACGCCTACGCCCGCTCGGTGCTGATGCCCAGCATGGACCCGCAGGTGCTGACCGACATTCAGCAGCTGGAAGCCGACTCGGACTTCGACAACCCGCGTTACATGGAACTGCTGGTGCGGCATCATTACGTGCATCACGTGCTGCGTCTGCCGCCTGAGGACTGGCCCGATCCGGTCAACCGCGCTTTCAGGCACATCAATTCGTCTATTTATGTTCCGCTACAGGGCCCCAGCGAACTGGGCGCGAGCGGCAAGCTGGTGAACTGGGACCGAACCGCAGACCTGAAACGGATCTCAATTCCAACGCTGGTGATCGGCGCCCAGCATGACACCATGGACCCCGCACACATGGCCTGGATGGCCCGCGAACTGCCCAACGGTCGCCACCTTCATTGTCCGGACGGGAGCCACATGGCCCTGTATGACGATCAGGAACGCTACTTTGAAGGCTTGATTGGGTTTCTGCATGAAGTGGACGAATAGTGCTCCAGGAAACCCGTTAAGCGGTGAAGCCCCTCTTCACCGCTGCGCCCAGTTTGACCCAGGGGTAGGCACATCTTAGTGCTGTGTGCAGTCTCTCCGTGTTGTACTGCTGCTGGAATTGGGCGCACTGGACGCGGAGTTCGGTAACTTCGCGCACCACTTGCCGGAAGATCCATTCGTATTTCAGCGTTCGGTCGACCCATTCCACCGTGCTGCGACACTTTCGCCTTAATCCAGCTGCCCGCCTCCTCACAGGCCTGAACGCCTGCGACGTGAAATCTGACCCTCCATCCGACATCACCACGATGTTGTCCTCATTCCAGTGGCGATGGAGCAGCTAAAGTACTGCCTGCAGCGCGGCCTTCAAAAAGTTACAAACTTTATCAACTGATTTGCTACTGTACCTGCTGCGGAATCACCGCTCGGGAAGGAGCTATGGCAACCAAAAGTAACTTGTTCGCATATCTGATGGCTTTACTGAGCATCCTGCTGGTCTGGCAGGTGGCGTCCTTGTTCGTGCCGGGATTCCTGTTTCCCGCGCCGGCCCAGGTGCTGCCCCAGCTCCCCGCCGCCGCCGCCCACTGGAGCTTTTGGGAAGCGGTTTCGGTGAGTCTGCTGCAGCTTCTGGCCGGCTTCGCCACGGCTGTGGTTCTGGTGGGCGTGCTGCTCTGGCCGACGCTGACCTTTCTTCCGTTCCGGCGTTACGTGGCGGCATTCACCGGCATTCTGCAGGCCATCCCACCCGTGGCGCTTATTCCACTGCTGGTGCTGTTGCTGGGATTTGGTGGGGCGCCCGTGCTCGTGGTCGTCGCGGTTGCTGCGTTCTTCCCCATGAGCCTGAGCATGATCGGCGCGATTGATCACCTCAATCGCCTTCATCTGGACGCGGTCCGTGTGCTGGGAGCCACTCAGCGTCAGATGCTGCGCCGCGTCGTCATACCGGAGATGTTGCCTGCCCTGCTTTCCGGCGCACAGGCCGGCTTCGGAAACGCCTGGCGTTCGTTGATCGCCGCTCAGATGGTCCTGGGGGTCAGCGAGGGGCTCGGCGGCAGCATCCAGCGGGCCTCACAGGTGGGGGATATGACAACCGTGCTTCTTGACGTGACCGTGATCGCCGTGCTTGCGGCCGGACTCAACGTGTGGCTGTTTGAAGGCCTCAAGCGCCGCTATCTTTCCTGGAGAACGGCGTGAGCTCGGTCACCTTCGAGCATGTCGACAAAACCTTCGGCAGTCTCAACGTTCTCCAGGGCATTGACCTGTTGGTGGAGGCGGGTACATTCGTCGCCCTGGTTGGGCCATCAGGTACGGGCAAATCCACGCTGCTGCGCATGGTGGCCGGGCTGGAACTGCCCACCTCCGGACAGGTGCTGGTCGGCGGCGAAGCTGTTCTGGGACCGGACGCCTCGCGCACCCTGGTGTTCCAGGAGCACGGTCTCCTGCCCTGGTTGACCCTGCAGGACAATGTCGCGCTGGGGCTGGAATTCCAGGGCATGCCCCGGGTTGAGGCGCGGGGGCACGCCAGCCAATGGCTTGCCCGCGTTTCCCTGGCTGAATTCGCCAGGTATTACCCGCATCAGGTGTCCGGAGGCATGCGCCAGAGAACCGCTCTGGTCCGGGCCCTGTCGGTCCAGCCCCGCGTGCTGCTGCTGGACGAACCGTTCGGTGCGCTCGACGCCCTCACACGGTTGCATCTTCAGCAGGAACTGAGCGGACTGTGGACCGGCGGAGAGATGACGGTATTGATGGTGACCCACGATGTGGAAGAAGCCCTCTATCTCGCCGACCGGGTCATTGTGCTTGGTCCGCGCCCCGGCCGGGTCATTGCCGATCACCCTGTGCCGCAGCCTCGTCCGCGCAGCCGGGCGGCACCTTCGTTGCTTGAGCTGCGCCACCGGATTCTCGCTGACCTTGGCGTCAACGAGTTCCACCCCCCGAAAGAGGTCTCCCTGACATGATTAGAAAACTCCTGTTCCTTCTTCCATTGACGCTCGCTGGCATAGGACATGCCGAAAAAGTTCGCATCGGCTACGTGCAGGTGCTTCCCACTGCCCTGTCCCTGATCGCGCAGGAGCAGGGCTATTACAAGGACCAGGGCCTCGATGTGGAACTGATTCCCTTCGGCAGCGGTCCTGTGCTGATGCAGGCCCTGGTCGGTGGAAAGCTTGACGCGGCACAGGTGGGTTTTGCGCCCGTCTACGTCTGGGCGGCCCGTGGAGCGCCGGTACGTGTCGTTGCGAAGGCAGCGAATGCGGATCTCAGCATCCTCGTCAAGAGCGATTCGAACATCAAAGGTCCCGGAGATCTGAAGAACAAGCGGGTGGGGGTCCTTCCCCCAGGGAGTGTTCCCGAAACCCTGTTCTCGGGATTGGTCCTTCCCAAATTTGGTGTGGACAGCAAATCGGTGACGATCGTGAATTCGGAAGCGCCGAACCTGGTTGGTGGACTGGCAACCAACCGGTTTGACGCAGCGGTGCTGCTGGAACCGTGGACGACCATCGCGCAACTGCAACTTCCATTGCGCGAGGCCTACAACATCAACACCTTGTGGAAGTCATCGCTGGGTGCGGTGCTGGCGGTTCACACGAGCCTGATCAACAAGCAGCCGGAAACGGTCAAGAAGCTCGTCGCCGTTCAGGCCAAGGCCGTGAACTTCGTGAAACAGCAGCCCGAAGCGGCGGCAGAAATCCTTGCCAGGCAGTTTTTCCCCAACGGCGTTAAGACCGAACAGGGCACTGTTCCCGGTCCACAGGTGGTGCGGGCGGCCCTGAAGGGGCTCGTCTATGACGCAAAGATCACCACCGCAGATCTGAAGTCCGCAGAGGAGTACGGGCAACTCCTGCAGCGCCTCGGCAATGTGGACAAAACAGTGCCGATCAATCAGGTGGTGCACCAGCGCTTCACGCGGTAGGACCCGGGCACGGGTTGGGCCGCTGTCTTTGTCTTCGCAGAGCTCAAGTGATAATGCTCCGGACATCTCGACAGGACCCCACTTCTTTACCGGGTGGGGGAGACGGCAGGAAAGGTATCGAAACCGCAGAAGACCTGCAGGCCGGCCGAACGGCCAAGATGCCATGAAGCCCCGCTGGCCCGGACCTCCCACCTGGCCTCTAGCCTGGGCAGGCAGTCAACATGACACGGCGTGCCTGACCTCAGTCACGCGCCCGCTGGTCATGGGAGGTTGGGATGAATCAAGCACTCAAACAATCCGGCACCGTACTTACTCTGGCCCTTCTTTCCGGCGCCGCCCTGGCCGGCGGTACGAGCGGTGCCCGTCAGGACGGCATGCTCGCCGTGAACGGCGCGCAGATTCATTACGTCTCGCAGGGCAGCGGCACCCCCATGCTGCTGCTGCACGGTTATCCCCTGAGTGGCGAGCTGTTCGCCCGCAACCGGGACGCCCTGGCCAGTGCGGGGTACCGCGTGATCACCATTGACCACCGCGGTTACGGTCAGAGCGTGGCGCCTGAGGGCGATGCCGGCTCCATCCAGACTTACGCGAAAGATGCGCTGGCCGTGATGGATCAACTGAACGTGCCCAGCGCCATCATCGGCGGCATGTCGATGGGCGGCCCGATCGTCTTCGAGATGTACCGCACGGCCCCGGAACGCTTCAAGGGCATGTTGCTGATCGACACCATCGCCAACCCCGCCAACGTGGTGGAAAAAGCGGTGTGGGGCGGCATGGCGCAGAAGGCCGTGACGTATGGTCCGCAGTCCCTGGTGGGCGAACTGCTCAAGGACATGCTGACGGGACAGACGCGCCTGAGCAAACCCGGCGACGCGAAATTCCTGGGGGACATCGTGAAACAGGCCAGCGTTGCCGGGGATGTGGCGGGGGCCAGAGCGCTGTCCGAGCGGCCTGACTCGCTGCCCATGCTAGGCACCATCACGGTGCCAACCCTGATTCTGGAAGGCGTGGAGGACACGGTGTACCCGCCGCCGTTCGCCATGAAGATGCAGCAGAACATCGCGGGCAGCAAACTGGTGCTGATTCCTGGCGCGGCCCACGCCGCCATCTACGAGAACGCCGACGCCGCCAACCGCGCCATTGTGGACTGGGGACGGTCACAGAACTTCCGTTAAGGGTCCTGATGGCCAGGGAGGGGGATGTGCCCGATGACAGGCTGCTTTTGCAGGCCCTGGTCCACGGAGACGCGGCGGCCCTGTTGCTGCTGCACGGCCGATACGCGGGATGCATAGGGACGCTCGCCGAGCGCGAGGGCCTGTCCGATCCTGGGCAGGCCGTGGAGGACGCTTTTATGCTGATCTTCCACTCGGCGGGCTGTTTTGCCCGTTCAGAATTGCCGCCTGCCATCTGGATCGTCGGCACGGCCCTGTGGCACTTCCGCCGGATGAGAATTGACGCGGCCTGACGATGACACGCAAAAAATAGGCCAATTCCACGTTGAGGGTAGCCCATGAAGATGGGCCAACCCTCACACTTAATGTCAGGCGGTCAGCCACCGCTCCTCAATGGAAGGGACACTGAACCGTCTCCTGCAGATCCGCCCATGCGCTCTGCTCATGCATAAAGCGGGGAGGTTCGTCGCCATCGACATACTGCCGGTGCCACACCGGAGTGGTGGCGGGCGAGAGCGGCGGTACCAGCCAGGACCAGCGGCCCCGCACGGCGCGCCCGGCCCTAACCTCCTGGTTCTCAAAGCGCACAAACTGGCGGGTCACCGCGTGATGGTCACTGATCCGAATGCCCGCCGCGTCAAAAGAATGCAGCACAGCCACATTCAGTTCCACCAACGCCCGATCCTGCCACAGGGACCGGGCCTGCGACGTGTCCAGCCGCAGCGCCCGGGCCACCCCGGGCAACTGGTGGTACCGTTCGGTGTCGGCCAGGTTGCGCGCGGCGATCTCAGTGCCCAGATACCAGCCGTTGAAGGGCGCGCAGGCAAAGACCTGACCCCCGATCTCCAGACTCATGTCACTGATGACCGGCAGCACGTGCCACTTCAAGTCCAGCTCACCCAGTGCCGGGACCTCCGGATGGGTGAGCTGGACCTCATGGATAGCGTCCGCAGGTAGCTCATACAGGTGAATGCCGCCCGCTGCTTCGATCGCCAGGGGAAGCACATCAAACCGGGTTCCGGGGCCTCCCTTCCAGCCCAGTCGACGCAGATACGCCGTCAGGGCCACGTTTGCCGGGTCGCCGATGATCTCACCCCCCGGCTGGAGGTAGCCTGCGTAGCGGATGAGCTGGGGGTTGTGGATGCGAACGCCGGGGCCGAAGATACTGATGATGGGCCGGATATGACCGTCGTTCAGGGCCTCATACAGGTGGGTCAGCAGGTGCCCGAAGACCTCCTCTGGCCGCGTGACCTGGCGCAGGTCACGCACCGTCAACGCCCGCCACGGTAGGCGGCCCACGCAGCGCGCGCTGTTGCGCCACGCCACCCGTGCCCCGTGGGTCAGCTCATCGCTGCTGAGGGTGTACTGGCCGGTACGCGCCACTTCCACCCGGACGGCGTTCAGCCGGTCATCCAGGCCGTCCAGTCGGCTTTCTCGGTAGAACAGACGCAAGAAAGCCTCAGCCTGGGCAAGAAGAGGCGGCAGCAGAGCGGCAGTCATTGCCCTATCTTGAGGGCGCCTGCTCCTCTCAATTGTCCTGACTGGAACGATCCTTTAAACAGGAACACAAGTCAGATCACTGCGTCCGGGTCACCAGGTGCTGGACGTCCACGGCACAGGTTGCGTAGCGAGCAGATTGGGACAGGACACCGTGTGTCGATTCAGGGTACCCAAAATGACGTCAGGTGATAGGCAAAAAAGCATCTGATACGTATTCCGTCTGTTTCGTTGACAAACCGGGAGGGCGCCGGTTTGCCAACTCCACTCCCGGAACCCGTTCTACTCGTTCTCGCTTCGCTCGGATTTCCATCGTTTTACAAACGATTCAATCGGAGCCCGTATGATCAGGGTCATTTTTTGCATTTCTTGACAGAATCCTGTCACGGTTCAAGCCCCCAACCTGACGGGAGTCCCCCTGAATCCGCCCACCGCCTCGGCTACGCCCACACCAGCTGGGAGGACAAGAACACCGTTCGCCAACTGGACGGCCTGAGATTCGACAAGGTGTTCACCGACAAGGTCAGTGGCGAGAACACCCATCGCCTCCAGCTGATCGCCCTGCTGGGTCACGCCCGAGAGGGCGACACTGTGGTAGTCCACAGCATGGACCGCCTCACCCGCAACCTGGATGACCTCCGTTCGATACCTGAATCCTTTGGAAAATTGATGTCTGAAACGCGGGAAATGGCATCTTCAGAGTCAAGAGCGCGTCCAGTCTCGGCACAGCTTGGCTAATCTGCAGGGAGCCGTGCCAAGAGGGGCCAAGAGTCTGTCTCTCTCGGTTGCCGTGCGCGCGACGACATGGGGCTTCGATTCGGGCGTGGCATCACGGGGGAGGTACGGGGCGATTTTTTGCAAGAGGGTGGGCTGTGCTGAAACACAGCCAGGAAGACTCCGGCGAACCGCTGAAGTACGTCAGGATTTCGGTATGGCAACTGGATTTTCAGGTGGGCGGCGAGCGTGTCAGCATGCAGCAGGGCAGCCTGTCTGTGCGTTCCATAGCTGAACTTATCTCCAGCTGCGCAAACCGGGTCAGCCTCAAGGCTCCGCTCACCCCAAGAGCTTGACATCTATCTACTAGTTGGTAGACACTATGGCATGTCGGAGCCGGTAGACACTGCACAACGTATTCTGGATGTGGCCCAAGCCCTCGTTCAGCTGCGTGGATTCAATGCCGTGAGTTACACCGACATCAGCGGCCCGCTGGGTATTCGCAATGCCAGCGTTCATTACCATTTTCCGCTCAAGACCGATCTCGGCATCTCCCTCGTCCGCAGATACCGACGGCACACTGAGGAGCAGTTAGAAACCATTCTTAACGCCACCCCCTCGGCCAGACAGCGGTTGAACCGTTACCTGGAAGCCTACCGCACCGTTATCCATCCCGACGGCCGGATCTGTCTATGTACCGTGCTTGCTGGGGACGCACCGACTCTGCCAGAGTCCATGCGACGTGAAGTGGAGGAGTTCTTCAAGCTGAACCAGACGTGGTTGACTCAGGTGCTGGAGCACGGTAACGCCAGCGGGGAACTGCAGTTGCGTGACACTCCGGAACTCCTGGCGGAGCTGCTGCTGGCCGCGCTGGAAGGTGCGATGCTGCTGGCCCGGACCTCTCACGCCCCCGGGCGGTTTGAGGCTATTGGTCAGCGGGCCATCAAGGCCATGCTGACGTTCTGACATAGCACTTTTTTTGATCGGATTTACTTACCTACGAGTAGGTTGGTGTGGCTGCAGAGCTGCTTCCAACGCCTTCTTTTCAGGAGAGCGCTATGCCCTATGTGACTGTCGGCCAGGAAAACAACCACCCCATCGACCTCTATTTCGAGGACCACGGCGCGGGTCAGCCTGTCGTGCTGATTCACGGCTACCCCCTCAACGGCCACTCCTGGGAGCGGCAGGAGGCGGCCCTGCTGGCGGCCGGCTACCGCGTCATCGCCTATGACCGCCGCGGCTTCGGCCAGTCCAGCCAGCCGTCCGGCGGCTACGACTACGACACCTTCGCCGCCGATCTGAATGCGCTACTGAGCCACCTGGACCTTCATGATGTGGTGCTGGTGGGCTTCTCGATGGGCACGGGCGAGGTCGCCCGTTACCTGGGGACCTACGGCTCGGCCCGCGTGGCAAAAGCGGTCCTGATCGGTTCCATCCCGCCGTTCCTGCTCAAGACCGACGACAATCCACAGGGCGTGGACCGCAGCGTGTTCACGGGCATCGAGGACGCCATCCGCAAGGACCGTTTCGCGTACCTGACTGACTTCTTCAAGAATTTCTACAACACCGATGTGCTGGGCGGCAGCCACATCAGTGACGAGGCGGTGCGGGCCAGCTGGAATGTGGCGGCCCGTGCTTCGGCCACCGCGACGCTGGCGTGTGTGGGGACGTGGCTGGAAGATTTCCGGCCGGATGTAGCGAAGATTGAGGTGCCCACCCTGATCATGCATGGGGACGCGGACCGCGTGCTGCCGGTCGAGGCCACGGGCGCGCGCCTGCCGGAGCTGATCAAGGGCAGCGAGTCTGTGGTGATCGAAGGGGGACCGCACAATATCCTGTGGACGTTCGCCGACGAGGTGAACTCCGCCCTGCTGGACTTCCTCAACAAGTAAGGCCAGTCCTCACCCCCTGTAGTCCAGGGGTTGAGAACTCTGAAACTGCCCACCCTCTTCTTTCTCAGACCAGGAGTTCACCATGACGCAGACCCTGCCCGTCCGTCCCCCCCTTGCTGCCCAGGCCCGCACCTTCCTGAAACTGCACACCGTCCCAGAGATTCTCGTGCTGGCCAATGTCTGGGATGTGGTGTCCGCCCAGGTGGTCGCCGCGACTCCAGGTGTGCGTGCCCTGGCGACCGCCAGCCATTCCATCGCATCTACCTTCGGCTACGCCGACGGCGAGAACATTCCACTTGACCTGCATCTGGACATGGTCCGGCGGATCGTTCAGGCCGTGGATCTGCCAGTCACCATGGACCTGGAAGCTGGCTACGGTAACGCCGGCGAGACGGCGCGGCGGGCCATTGCAGCGGGTGTGGTTGGGGGCAATCTGGAAGATCAGATGCGGCCGTTGGACGAGGCGGTGGCTGCCGTACGCGCGGTGATGGCCGCTGGCCAGGAGGCGGGCATCGAGTTTGTCCTTAACGCCCGTACTGACGCCCTGGTGCGTGCTGCGGCCGAGACACCGCGCGCGCAGGTGCTGGAGGAAGCCATTCGCCGGGGACAGGCTTTTCTGGACGCAGGCGCTCCGGTGGTGTTCATTCCGGGTCTGGTGGCGCGTGAGGAGATCAAGACGGTGGTAGAGGCGCTGGGAGCACAGAAGCTGACCGTGATCAGCGTGCCGGGTGTAAGTCTGTCCGTGCAGGAACTGCAGGAACTGGGGGTGGCGCGCGTCTCCACCGGGCCCTTTACCCAGCGCGTGGCATTGACCGCCCTGCAGGACGCGGCAGCTGGGCTGGTGGCCGGTGGTGAGTTGTCGGCCGGGACACGGGCGCTGAACTGAAGCTCTGTTGCGCAGTAGCTGACAGGGCAGCGGGGCGACGTGAACTGTCGCCCCGCTGCCCTGTCACTGGATTTAATGCCCATTCCCGGTCTGCCACCAAGCCCTTCCAGGGGTAACGACAGGATCCAGGAATTTTTCCACCGCCAGGGACAAAGCGCGCGTTGATCCGCGAGCGTCAGCGTGAAGACATCAAGGTGGCCAAGAAGGCTGGCGTGTACAAGGGACGTAAAAAGACCCTGACGGCTGTCCAAGTCAGTGATCTGCAGCAGCGTGCAGTGCAGTGGGAGTCGAAGGTCAGCCTCGCCCGGTCCTTCGGCATCAGCCGGGTGACCGTCTTCCAGTACCTAAAGGGCGCACCCGGCAAGGAAGGTCCTGGGACGATGTTTCTCCGCTGGACCCGGATCCTGGCTCTTTCTTTTCGACACAAGTAGAGATGAGCGTTGGTCTTGAGAGCGCTCGCCTCGTCGAGATCACCCAGTGTCGTGGGGCCGGGCGCTTCCAGGTGATGCGCCTGACAGGAACTTAACACCATGTCAGTAGCCTTGCTGGCAGAGGTAGATGACATGAAAAAGAGACTCACAGCGGCATTCACCATCACCACCCTGGGCACGCTTGCCTTCGCACAGACGGGCATGACCCACGGCGGCATGGATCACAGCCAGATGGGCATGGGCGGCGGCATGCAGATGACCGACATGATGGGCATGATGGGCGGCCTGGACAAGCTGAGCGGCAAGGGGTTCGACCGGGCCTTCCTGTCGATGATGGTTCCCCACCACCAGGCGGCGGTGGAGATGAGCCGCGAGATCCTGAGGACCACCAGGAACGCGCAGGTCAAGACCTGGGCGACCACCATCATCAAGGACCAGAACACCGAGATTGCCCAGATGAACACCCTGCTCAAGAGCTACAGCGGCGTGGACGGCAAGATGGCCGCCAGCATGAAAGGCATGATGACGGGCATGGTGGGGGACATTCGGAAGGCCGGGTCTGCCGACAAGGACAGGGCGTTCGTCAAGGGCATGGTGCCCCACCATGGCAGCGCCCTGATGATGGCGAACATGGCCCTGATGCAGTCGCAGAACAAGGACATCCTGAAACTGTCGCGTGACATCGGCAGGGGACAGGCGCAGGAAATCTACGATTTCCAGCTGTGGCTGCTGAAGTAAGCTGACTCAGCTGACACCTTGCAAGTTGGGAAAACGAGGTCTGGGATGTGCTGTATGTCAACGCGTTTACCAGAGACAGCCGGGGGCACAGGTGGTACGGTGTCTCTTCCGGAAAGGTCAATTAGATCCGCGCCCATTCAGGAGGTTTCCATGACCGAATTTGCCCTCAAGCGAACGTTCGAAGCCGATGTAGACGCCGTTCTCGAACGGCTGAAGACCGCACTCTCGGCCGAGGGTCTGGGTGTGCTCTACACCCTCGAATTCAGCGACATCATCGCCGACAAGACTGGACACCAGCTGGCAGCCCGCGTGGTGGGGCTTGGGGTCTGCTCGCCGGACCTGGCCCGACAGGCCCTCGAGCTTGACCCAAGTGTTGCTGCCCTGCTGCCCTGTGGCGCGTTTGTGAGCGGAATGCAGACTGGCACCGAGGTGGGCTTTCTCGACCCGGTGCTGGCGCTCGGGTTGACGGAAAACGAGGCGCTCGGCCCGCTCGGAGTTCAGGCCAGGTCGATGCTTCAACGGGTCCTGGACGGAATATGAATCAGCGAGGTGCAGGCTCTCAACCGCCAAGCGCCAGGCCGGGCGCTGCACCGTGAACCGACACAAACTCCGCAGCGCGGTGAATCTGCCCGGGGAGTTGTAGTAATTACCCTGTCGTGCCGATGGGAAGATAAAAATAAGGCGGGGACCCACAGGTCCCCGCTGCACCGTCGAAGCTGTCGCTTCCCTTTCAGCACCGTCAGTGGTCGTGCCCGTCGTCGTGCTCTTCGGCAGCGGCGTCTGGGGCCATCGCAGGCGTGACTGCAGGAACGGGCGCCACAGTCTCCTCAGGGACTCCTTCGGAGGACGCCTGGGGGAGGGAAACTGTGTCTGCGGGGGTGGGGACTGTCTCGGTGGCCGCGCCGTGGGCATGGCCGGCTGGCGTGGCCACGACTTTGGCCAGCGCGCCCAGGCCTCCGAACAACAGCGCCGCCAGGCTCAGCGTGCCGGCCGTCAGCTGAATGACTTTGCGTCCCAGCGTCAGCTTTTCGCGCACAGCGAACGCCGCCACCGCCAGCAGCAGGCCCACAGGAATCAGGACGGTGGAGTAAAGGGGATTGTCCAGGTAATGCTGAATCCCGCCCGTCATCATGCCGATTCCTACGGAAAGGACAAAGGACACCAGCAGGAACGTGCCCAGCCCGGTACCGCGTTTGTTTTTCTGAATGACGTATTCCTGCAGGTAATTTCCGGCAGTAAAACACACCACCCCCACCACGGCAAGGGTGATGTAGAAGCCGGTGTTCTCCCCCAACCCCAGGTGCACGATGCCTCCGGCGATGAAGCTGGTGGAGGCCAGCATCAGAAAGTAGGCGGTGAAGGGCAGGAGCAGCTGGCTGCGTACGGAGTTCGGCCTGGAGATGGGCGCTTCAGAAGAAGCGCCGGGATGGGAGGAAGTCACGTGTTTCATTCTAGTGGATTGACTCAGAAGAATTTGGGGAAATACCGAGACGTCAGCTGGCCCTGGAAGTGGAAATGCGCCGCGGTCACCTCCCACCAGTCCTCAACTGACACCGGACGAGCGTGTCCGTCTGGAATCCCTCGTTCGTCGTCGTCAGACCGCGTGGGGTGTAGCCACTTGAAACGCCGTTTAGGGCCTACCCTAACCGGCATTTGTCGTTACCTCAAGAAGGAGGACTTCGCTTTATTTTCCAGGGTTCTGGTGAAAACGGCGGCGGAAACGGGCGTGGAGATTCTGCGTCTGCTCAGCGGCGTCAGCCGCCTCGGCGCTGTAAATTAGCCGTCCCCCGCGCGAGGTGGCCCCCACCACCAGGGCGGCAGCGATCAGCACCAGATTCTTGATGATGTATTGCCCTTCCAGCGTAGGGACCCACGGCACGATCTTGAAAGTCTCAGCCGGAAAAAAGACCAGCGGCAAAAAGGTGCCCGCCATCTGCGCGAAGAGCAGGAGCAGGGTCACGCGTAAATGGCGTCCCGAAAGCAGCCCCAGTCCGATCAGGCATTCCCAGGTGGCCAGCACGGGCAGGCTGATCCGTGCTGGCAGGTGGCCAAAGGTCAGCACCGAGATGGTGTTGGTGGCGAGATCCTGGGCCACGCTGAGACCTGGAAAGAACTTCTGGATGCCGAACCAGAAGAACACCAACCCCAGTGTCAGCCGCAGCAGCAAGATGCCGTGCCGTGCCCACCAGCTGACCATACGAAGTTCTAGCGCGTCGACCTTCCAGGCCAGGGTATCGTTCGGCACTGGGGACGGCGATTGGCGGGGCAGGATGGGAGTGAGATTGGGGGGATCTGGGATCATAAGTGCTCCTCGAGCACGATGGAATGCTCATTCAGGTCTATGCGAGTTTTACCGAATTGGATGACGTTAAGGTGACGTGTCCAGCACTTGTTGCACCCTTAACGGTTGTTATCAGTATGCCGCCTGTCAGATTGAGGTATACCCCACCCTGATGTCAGAAGCAGGGTCGAAAAGGCGTCAGAATAGGGTTGATTTAGGCATTGTCTGACAGTATCCTGCCGGGGTCTAAGAGTCTAACCTGACAGGAGCCCCCATGAACGAGTCCACCAGAGGCCACCGCCTCGGCTACACCCGTGTTTCGTCCGAGGACCAGAACACCATCCGCCAACTGGATGGCCTGAGCTTCGACAAGGTGTTCACCGACAAGGTCAGCGGCGGGAACGCCAACCGCCCCCAGTTGACCGCCCTGCTGGGTCACGCCCGCGAAGGGGACACCGTGGTGGTCCACAGCATGGACCGCCTCGCCCGCAACCTCGACGATCTCCGCGCCCTGGTTAATGGATTAACGGACAAAGGCGTGCGGGTCGAGTTCATCAAGGAGGGGCTGACCTTCACCGGGGAAGACTCGGCGATGTCCAGGCTGCTGCTCAGCGGCGGCCAAGAAGGCTGGCGTGTACAAGGGACGCAAAAAGACGCTGACGAGCGCTCAGGTCAATGATCTGCAGCAGCGTGCAGAGCAGGGCGAGTCGAAAACCAGTATTGCCAGGGACTTCGGCATCAGCCGGGAGACCGTCTACCAGTACCTGAAGGCCGCCTCCGCCGTATAGGGGAAGCCCCAGGCTTGAGGGGCATGCGCCCACCCGCCCATCTACTGGTCAGGCTCCCGAGCAGGCGTTGCCAGCGTCCCAGTTGATAGCATCCCCAGAATGGGGCGCGGACAGGAACTGATGCTGCGGCTCAGCCAGAGCGAATTGGAACGGATCTCCGCCGCCGCTCAGCAGATTGGACTCGAGACCGACGCCTTCATGAGACATGCCGCCCTGACGCTGGCCGGGAACATCAAGCCACGCCAGCACGGCCAATACCAGCTCAGCAGCATCTACCGCGAAGCCGCCAGCCGTGGCCACGTGTGGGCCGAGGGCAAGTCCGTGAGACAACTAGCGATACTCAGCGGATCGTACGTCACCAGCGTACAGAATCACCTGCAAGCCGCCTACGATATCCGGGCGTTCCGCACCCTCACCGAGCGCCAGATCGACTCCATTCGCGAGCGCTACGCCGCTGGGGACATACGTCAGGAGATTGCCGCTGACCTGGGCGTCTCCAATGTCACCATCGGCAGATACCTCAAAGGTCAGCCGACGCGTTGGGAACGTGAGGCCAGAGAAGTGCGAGACCGTTTGCGGAAATCAGTGCCTCAGGAGGCACCGACCGAGGCTTCTTCTGTCCCGCCCAATGTTCAGGGCCTGCGCAACTGGGCCGAGCGTCTGTTCGCCGAACGCGCCGCCACCCTGACCTGGCCCACGTCGAGTCAGTTCATTGCGGAGACGCTGTTTGACGGGAACCGGGCGGTGGCCCGGGACTGGACAGGCCGGATGGTCCGCAAAGGCCGTCTGGAACGTCTGGCCCCCGGATGGTTCACGCTGGGAAGCATGCAAGACAGCACGGGCAAGCAATGACGCCTTGAGCAACCCTGCCCACCCTGATACTCCATTCAGTCCGGGCAGCACCAGCGCGAACGCTTGTGCGAGCAGCAGCGAGCGGTCCCTGGTCAGTTGCGGCGCTGGACAGTGACTTCCAGTGGACCGCCGCCGGGGCTGTACTGCACGGCGCCCCGTTCCAGTTGCTTCTGTCGGAATGCCAACTTCAAAGCTCCGGTGGCCGAATCGTAGTTAAAGGGCGTGAAGCTTCCTCCACTCCCCTCCAGGGTGCCGTAATCCATGATCACGTTGGTTGCTGAGGTGTTCAGGCTGGCAGGAACAGCGTCTGGCATCGTGACGCTGCCGCTGGGGGCAGGATTCGCCCTGGTGCAGGGCAGTGCGGGAGGATTCGGTGAGCACACCACCGTTCGCGACTCCACCAACGCCAACGTGTTGGTGTCCGCCCAGCTGTCTGGCGCCTTGTCGGCCGCCACAAGCTGAGAGCGCGGAATAAAGCGGTAGACCAGGTACAGGGAGGTATTGGCGTCGTACTGGTCCACTTTGCCGAGCTGCTGCGCCTCGGTCACCAGCATCGCGAAGCAGGGATAGGCGCCCATTGCAGGCGTCAGGGTGCAGCTCACGCCGTCCACGGTCACGCTGGTTCGCAGATCGCGGGCCACCCGTACCCGGTCTCCCACGTACCCGACTGAGTCCTGAAGGCTTCGCAGGCGATTGGCTTGCCCGGTGAGCTTCACTGAACTTGTCGTGGTTAAAGATTCCACGCTGTTGAGCGCCAGCAACAGAATGCCCAGCAGCCCCATGGCCACCAGCAACTCGATGAGGGTGAAGCCAGCCTGCCGTTGATGTTTCATTCGGGCCTGCCGATTTCAATTACAAAGACCATCGCGGGCTTCCCTGGTGGGGTGCAGGTCACCGTGAGCCGGCGGCGGCCCACTGGAGAGGCGGAGCCCACGGCCTCAACCAGGGGCGCGGCACAACTCACGTTGGCGGGGGGAGAGGGAAGCGGATTGGGTACCTGCCCAGCTGTGAAAGATGGATAGGCGTCTGTGCTCGGCGCCACGGGCGTCACGCGGGTCAACCACAGCGTCCGTGTCTGCTCGCCCACGCTCTGGGCGTAGCTGCCGATCGTCTGAACATTGACTGTGTCGCGGTTCACCCTGAACAGGTCCGAAATAATCGGCAGGATGGCCCCGATCAACACCGCAAAGATGCCGACGGCCACCATCACTTCGACCAACGTCAATCCGCTCTCGGCCCTGCCCTTCACTGGATGACCACCGAGCCCATCACAGCCGTGATGCGCAGGGTTCTAGTAACGTTGACATGGCTGGTGCTGGCCACCGTCACGTCCACTGGCATGGCGGTAAAGTTCACGCCATACGGGGGCCGAAATGACGCGCTGCCCTGCACGGATTTGAGAGTCAGCTGGGTGCCGGCCGGCATATTGAGCGTCTCCGTGATCGGCGTACCCGCGCAGTTGGGGGAAGCGTAGGACTGAATCTGATAGCTGCTGGGACCCACCACACTAAAGATGCGGCAGGAATTGGTGCGCCTGGCCTGACTGCGCGCACGGTCCACGTCGCGTGCGAACTGCTGCACGCCCTGCTGCACGGTCAGCCGTTGCAGGTAAGCCAGATAACTGGGGGTGGCTATCGCCATCAAGATTCCCAGCACGGCAATGACCGTCAGCACTTCAAGCAGCGTAAACCCCCGGGTGTTCATTGCTGGCTCCAAGTGCCGGCGCGGTTAGAGAAATTCAGGGGCGAGAGGTTTTTGGCTGAAGCGATCATGGGTGCTGGATCGTACGTGATGTTCATGCCGCCGCTGAGCTTGGTGGCCACCGATGGCGACGGACTGCCCTCGACGATCACCGCGCCGCGGATCACGGTATTGCCCTGACTCGACATGTTGCCGATCACGTAGAGGATGCCGTTGAACCCCTGGGTTCCGCCAGCGGAACCCTTGGACGTGCAACTGTTGCTGCCAAGATCAACGTTCCCGGTGCCGTTGAGGTTCAGGTTGCCGTTGACGATCAGGATTCCGGTCCCGCACAATCCACCATTGCTTATGCTGTAGCTCTGGGTGCTGGGAAAGGACGACGGCCCCAGCCAGTAGATGTCGTTGTTCAGCGGCTGGGCGCTGGGCGAGCTGAGCCGATTGGCTGGCGCAACCAGGTTGTGGTACTGGGTCTTGGTGTAATTGTTAAACAGCTGAGCAAAAAGCTCATCGCCGCAGCTGACATTGCTGTTGCCAGCGATGGCTGCCGGCGACTGGGTACTGCTTCCACCCCAGGCGCTGCTCGGCACCACGCCGCTGGCAACCCCCACGATGGAGCCCGCACTCATGGCCGACGGCACGTAGCGGCGGAGCGGCGTGCCTGACGCCGCAGATGCGAGTTGAAACGACGTGGGGGCAGGGATGGAATTGGCAAGTAGCAGGGCACCAGTCAGGGGGTTATAGGTGTTGGCGCCCGCCCCTGCAGGACCCAGGGTCACGTCGGTGTAGCCCTGTGTCAGGTCACCTCCGGTAAATCCCTTGCCCGTGACCGCCACGCCGTAGGTCACGCCCTGGAGGGTGATGTAGAGCGTGTCATTGATGTAGATGCTGGTGGGATCACCAATCGGCAGGCGGTAGATCGGTTTTCCGTTGGTGCTGGTGCCTGTCGCAAAAGCGGTGCCGCGCACCGCGATAGGAATCAGGTTCAAACTGCCTGTCAGGCTTGTGCCCAGGGGCGGCAGGTTCAGGGCATTGGCGGGAACGACGGTCAGCGTATTGATTGCCGGCTCACCCGTGACCCGGTAGGTCTGCGCACCCACCTGAATGACGCTGCCAGTACTGAGGTTGGTGGCGTCAGCCACCGTCAGGGTCGCAGGCCAGCCGCTGCCACTCAGCGTGCCAGTGGCCATCGCTCCGGAGATGAAGCCGGGAGAGGCCGAAGTGACGGTGGTAAAGTCGGGAATAATACCGTTGTAGACGGTGGCAGAACCCGTCAGGTTCGATGATCCGCCGGCGGTGATGGCCGGGCAGGACGTCAATGCGGCTGGCGGACTCGTATTCATGAATGTCGGGCGGCTGTAGGTCACCCGTTGTGTCAGGGTGGCCTTGGCTTCCCCCCCGGAAATGCCCGTACGGCCTACCGACTGAATGGTGAGGGTAGAGTCAGCGGGATTGAGCTGGACCACCTTCACATCTGCCCGCGGACCGCTGGTACTGGAGGTGAGATAGAGGGTCCCGAGATTGGCCGTGGTGCCCACAGGACAGCTGGCACCATCGACGTTGCTGCCCTGGACCCAGCAAGGAAGACTGGAGAGGGTACCAACAAAGCCCCCTTCCTTCACACGCGCCACAAAGGTGCTTACGCCGCTGTCTGCCGCCAGCAACGCCTGGGTCCCCTGTACGGTCCGCACACTGTTCGATCGGCTTCCATGACTGGTGATCGAAACCGTGGTTGCCAGTACGGCAATGGTGATTACGGACATCAGCAGTACGAGGACGAGGGCGAATCCAGATTGTCGTTGATGCATAACTGCCTCGTGAACTACAGGTGAAGTCGTCGGACCGTCCATTCGAGCGAATGTACGAAAGGAAGTTTAGAAAGTAAATCAGCACAGAACCATCACAAATTTGTGAATTTTACACTGTGAGAATTTCACTCGGGGAGCGAAACATGAGACCCCTGACGACTGACGCTTCAACACACTGACGTTTCAGGCGCAGGAAACGGCGTTCCGAGACGCTGAAGGTGGAGCTGCAACGCCTCCAGTCCCCATCGCACGACCTGATTGACCTGGATCCAGTCAGCCCGCATTCCCTTACAGGTGGTCCTTTTGCTGGCTCTCGGCCCCAACCCGGGGTATCCAGGCCCGTGATCTGAGCGCGCGCAAGGGTAAGGGGAGACGGGTATGTCCGTCTCCCCCTACCCTTGCCCAGACCAGCCGCGTTTAGGGGCGTCCGCCCGCAGCGGGTGGACCCTTGGGCGGTTTCCCGGGGGCGGGCGGCGTCTTGGCATGATCTGACCCCGATCCAGCCCCGGGGGCCGCATTCGACGCGCCCGTGCTGGCCTCAGGCGTCTCCACTTCAGCGCCTGTGGAGGCAGGCTTCTCTTTCTCCGCTTTTTCCGCCGCCTTTTCTTTCTCTTTGTCCGTTTTTTCCGCTGCCTTTTCCTTCGCTTTTTCCGTTGCCTTTTGAGCTGCGGCCGATGTTGCCGGGCCATGCGGCGCCGTCTCGGATTTTCCAGCCGCCGCGGCCCGCTGAACCGCGGCGATCAGGGGCAGCGTCTGGGTGGTGCCCTGCGCCGTTGTCAACGTGACGAACAGGGTGCCGCCGCCCGTGACCCTGGCCGCCAGGGTGTAGGTGGTGTCGCCGACCCGGACCGTGGTGGCGCTTTGCAGGTCCCCCGTCACGTTCAGGGTGCCGTCTGGATTGACCGTGGCAACCACGGTGGACTGGCCGTTGACCTCCGCCAGCAGCGTGATGACCGTGCCGCTGGACGCGAGTTGTTTGAGACTGCTGGCAAAGGGGCTTGGGGTGCTTGGCGTGCTGGGGGCAGCGTCGTCCGCCAGGGCTGCTCCCAGGGTCAGGGCAAGCAGGGCGGGCAGAAACAGATTTAAACGCATGGGGCTCCTGAAGTGCGGGCTCCTGAGCTGGGCTCAGGGTGAGGGCGGTGTGGGCAGGCTCAAACCTGGAGCACCCACTCGACCAGATGAGCGTAGTGACTGCGGCCTCTCGGCAACCTGTCGCGGCAGTGCATAAAGGACGTCCCTGGCCTGTCCAGACCAAAGCGCTGTTCGCGGCCCGTTCAGCCAGAAAAAAGCCCCACGCACGGTGGGGCGGTATGCCTGCCGTCACCCGGGCAGGCCCTGATCTATATAGGAGCCAGCGTAGTGGGCCTGTTGTCACACTGGTCTGACGTCTTACGACAGCAAAAACGCTTCAGGGATTGGCCGACGAGCAGGCCCCTCTCCATCGTCAGCCTCGAGAGGGCCTGGTCTCAGCCTCAACCGCCAGCACGCGCAGGCGACGAGCGAGGTAACGGAGGCTGTCATTGCGCACCGGGTCAGTGCCAACGTGGTCCAGGAAGCGCTCAGCGATCTCCTGGCAATCATTGACAGTCAGCACCATTCGGGGCGGGCGGCCCGCCTCCTGGCGGTTTGTTGAAGCGGTCACCGCCCCATTCTCCGCCTGTCGAGTCACCCAAATGTCACGGGTGCTGTCTGCCCTCGGAGTTCTCCCCAGATAGAACCCTCTGATGACAAGGAGGTCTGTCCCTGGAACGGCCGCCAAGCCTCACGGTGGCTTCCGCACACCGGGGAGCAGATCATTCTTGCGCCGAAGAAGTTCATGAAGCCCAGTTGCAGGGTCAGCGGCAAATCCGCCGATCACCACAGCGTCAGAGTGGATCACGCCTGGTCCTGGTGAACTGACGTTTGTGAGCCCGGCGGCGTACTCTGGCCTGACACAAACCAGGGCTGCATCATCAGAACAGGGGGACATGGAGAGTGAAACGCCACAAGACCTATCGTAAGACACGCGACAATGCGACAGGTAAGACCCGTTCGCTGCACCGCGTCCTGGCCGAGGAAATGCTCGCCCGGCCCCTGTCCCCCGGCGAGATTGTCCATCACCGCGATGGCGACAGCACCAACAATGACCCAGGCAACCTGCTGGTGCTGCCCAGCCAGCGCTACCACGCCCACATCGAGTACCACCTCCGCTGCGCCAGGCGCGGGATGCCCAGCCTGTTCCCGGAGCTGTTCCGGGACGTCACCGAGGACCGACGCGGCACGCTGTTCGAGAGCGTCATTCCTTAAACGGAGTGGCCCTCGGGGCACGGCTCCGTTGCGAATGTTGCTGGGTTTTGCCTGGGCTGACGGGTGAACTGTCCCCCAATGCACGACGGGTTGCTTAAAGCCTGTTAGGGTGCGCCGATGCATTTTCACGCCTTCCGCCGCGGTCAGGGTCCACCGCTTCTCCTCCTGCACGGCCTCGGCAGCAACTGGCGCACGTGGCAGCCCATTTTGGACGGATTGACTGCCCACCGCGAGGTTATCGCCGTGGACTTGCCGGGGTTCGGACACACCCCAGCCCTTGATGGCCCGGTGTCGGTTAAGACCCTCGCGGACGCCATCACCACCTTTCTCCACGAACATGACCTGATCGGGACGGACGTCGTGGGCAACTCCATGGGGGGCCGCCTGGCCATGGAACTGGCCCGCCGCGGCGTGGTGGGGGCCGTCGTCGCCCTGGATCCGGGCGGCTTTCAGCAGGGTTGGGAACAGCCGTTTTTTGACCGGACAGGTCAACTGTCTCTGGGACTGATTCGACTTTCCCGTCCCCTGATGCCCCTGCTGACCCGCACCCGGTGGGGACGCACGCTGCTGTTTGCCCAGTACTCCTCCCATCCCTGGGACATTCCTGCAGACGTAGCGCTCGCTGAAATGAAGTCCTATGCAGCGTCACCCTCCGTGCGGGAACTCAGGCGCAGTTTGATCCTGAGGGGAGGGGACCTGCCACCGGGCACAGCCACCGACACCTTGACCCAGCCCATGGTGATTGCTTGGGGCCACTATGACCGGGTGTGTCTGCCCCGGCAGGCATGGCGGGCCTTGCGTCTGTTTCCGCAGGCGCAGGTCTACTGGTTCGAACACAGCGGACATTGTCCGCAGTGGGACAGTCCCGCCGAGACGGTGCAATTGCTCCTCAACGTGACGGAGCGGACCACTCGGCCGGATGCCGCAAAGGGCGCCGAGGCGGTTGACCAGGGCGTGCAGCCTTCGCTCTAGGATGGGCCAGACGACGTGGTCTGGTGTGAACCTCACTCTGGGCTCGAGCGCTTGAAGCACGTTGAGGGTGACCCGGTTTTCCGCTCAGTGACGGTCCTGTTTTTGGGCATGTAAACCACCTTGAGCCGAACGCAAACAGGTGTTTGGGTTTGGGCTGGCGATCGGTCACCCTGCTCTGCCTGCCGGATCAGATTTCAGGTGCAGGCAGAACCTTGGTCAGTGGCCGGGGGTGAGGCCGAACCCCTGGCCATCCTGGGTGACCCAGCCCTGTTTCACCAGAGCGGCCACCGTGCCGGGATCCACCAGGTGCACCTGTTGACCACTGGGCGTCAGCAACACCACGTCTCCCCACACGTTCAGCAGGGTATACCCGGCGTCCAGATCGGACAGCAGGCGGGTCAGGCCAGGTTCAAGGCCAGCCGGATACGGGCAGGCGGCCGCCAGTGGGGGAGCACTGCGCCAGGTCGGAGCTGTGGATGTGGACGCGTCCGGGACCGGGTCCCTGCTTTCAGGGGGACGGGCGCCCCATCCCGGTTGGCGGGCCATCAACTGGAGCAGTGCGCGCACCTCCGCCAGTTCAGACCGGAGATCTGTGACCTCGGCGTGCAGGGTGTGCAGTTCGGCCAGAATGGGGGCCAGCGTGCCGTCTGATGGACCCTGGACAGACGGGACAAACGCACGCCGTCGCGCAGGGCTTTGAGGGTGTCTACCGTGCTCATGCCGGGACCGTCGCGGGTCATGTGCTGTGCCGCCTGAAGACGTTCCACGGCGATCATGGGAATCAGTCGTTGATGGCTCGGGCTCGTGGGACTGGGTCTGGGCAACGCGCCGTGCACGGAACAGTACGCATGGACCAGGCGCCGAAGGGGACCTTCCGGGACCCCGAGGTGCTCTGCCAGGACCTTGAAGGTCACGAAATCCACGCTCACGGAAGAGCCTGTGTCAGGGGCGAACCAGAAGGGTCCAGGCGGAAGTGTGGAGACCGCCCTTTCACACGGTTCTGGTCACAAAAGGACCGCTGTGATGAAATTGAAGTAGGGGACGTACAGAAGGCGCCGTGAACCGCGGCGCTGCCAGGAGGTGGGCCGTCACCCACCGGTGATGCAATCACGAGTTGAATCAGAAACGCTCGCCCTGAATGTCTTCAGGGCGAGCACTAGACCATTTGGGGAGCGTTAGCGACGGGTGGTGTCGTGGGCGTCCCGGGTGTCCACGCGAACGGGCGTGGGTGCGGGGCGATTGCGGCCTGCCAGTCCCGCCAGACCAATCAAGCCCAGCAGACCCCAGGGGAACTCACGGGTGTCGGCGCGGCCGTTGTTGTTGGTGTCGACAACGCCGTCGTTGTTGGGATCGAGGGGCGCCGTGGTGGTGTCCGTGACGGTGGTGTCGGTAGACGTGTCTTGTGCCAGGGCCACGGGGGAGAGGGACAGCAGAAGGGAGAGGAGCAGGACTTTCTTCATAGGGACCACCTTTTTAAAACTCGCATTTGAAGCTCGCATTCTGATCATTGGGTTTCGTGCTCTATCGACTCAACCGGTCTGTTCACTGCTTGCGATGGAAAGGTAGGCTGAAAGGCGCCCGGGATTGTGTGGCCTGCTTCAATGAATATTTATGAAGCGCTCTCGCACTTCAAGCCTCAACACCAGGTAAACGACAAAGGGGATGACCACCAGAGTGAGGCTACCGGAGAACGGGCCTGTCTCCCTCCTTGCTCAGCGACTTGCTTTGGGCAGCGTGAAGCCAAATGTGGCACCTTCATCTGGCTGACCCTCAGCCAGCATTGTCCCCCCATGCCGGGCCAGGATGCGCCGCGCATTCGCCAGGCTCACTGCCGCTCCCTCATAGTCTTCCTGGCGGTGCAGGCGTTGGAACATGGTAAACAACCTGTCTTTGTACTGCGGGTTAAACCCCACGCCGTTGTCGCGCACAAACACCGCCCAGTTCTCGCCCTGGTCCTCGGCCCAGACCGTGATCACGGCCTGATCACGGTCACGGGTGTATTTCACCGCGTTGTCCACCAGGGCCGTCATCACCCGGCGCAGCAGCCCCGCGTCCCCCATGACCTCTGGGAGGGCTAGGATCTGCCAGACGATCTGGCGTTGCGGCCGGGCCACGCCCACGTCCTGGCGGACAGCATGCAACACCCGGTCCAGGTCCACCCGCTCCACCTTCAGGGGTTGACGTGAGGCGCGCGAGACATCCAGCATGCCGTCGATCAGGGTGTTCAGCGTGTCGGCTGCTGTTCGGAGAATGCCGAAATACCGCTCGGCCTTGACGTCCAGCGGTGCCGGGAGTGAGCGGCGCAGCAGATCGCCGAAACTGATGATGTGCCGCACAGGGGTCCGCAAGTCATGCGACACGCTGTAGGTGAACGCTTCAAGCTCCTCGTTCGCCGCCTGTAACAGGTCCCGCTGGGCCGTGAGCTGCCGCGCCGTCTCGGTGCGTTCCAGCGCCAGACGCAGGCTGCGTCCCACCGAGCGAAACACTGCCTGGTGGTGTCCGGACCAGCGCGGGGTGTTCTTAACGCCCAGCGCGAACATCGCCTGGACCGAGCCGCCGATCGGCAGGGGAAAGACCGCGACACTCTGGTACATCCCGGTCTGGGGGAGCTGTTCGAGCTGGGCGTCCCAGCCGTCGACGAAGATCGGCTCGGCCGTTCGCATGGACTGCGCGAAGATCGGGGCGTCCACGGGCGCCCCGGTCTGGGCATTGGCCAGCAGGTCCGGCCGGTCTTCCAGGTCAGGGCTGTAGACTTTGAGCTTCCAGCGGCCATTCTCCAGAGCGAAATAGCTGCTGGTGCTGCCGGGAAACAGCACCAGCAGGACGTCCACGGCCCGCTGTGCCAGGGCCAGCACTTCGGTCTCGCCGTCTGCCGCTTCAGTGAAGCGCACGAAGGCCTCAAGTTCGGCGGTGCGGTCCTGCACCTGCCGCTCCAGATCACCAGACAGGTGGGCGCGGTCCAGAGCGAGGGCGCACTGGGAGGCCAGGGTCTGCAGGAAATGCTGCTCATCCGGGGTGAAGTTGTGGGGTTCACGGAAGTCCAGCACGATCACGCCCAACGGCTCGCTGCCTTCCACCATGGGCAACACAGCGCTCGCGACCGGCGCCACACCGCCCGTGAGGGTTTCGAGGTCTGGATACGCGGCCACCAGCGCCCCTGCATGCTCGAAGAACAGGGGCGTCCTCGAGCGCAGCGCGTCTGGGCTGGGGCGTGGCCCCTCCAGGTTCCCGTCCTGCCAAACACTGGCCTGGGTCTGGCCGTGGCGCGCAACCACCTTCAAGGCATGATCCCGCACCAGCAGCACGGTCCCACCGATGCCGCCCAGGGCCTGCAGGGCATCGTGCAGGATCAGGTCTGTGACCTGATCCTGCGTGCGGACGGCGGCCAGATGCTGGGTCAGGGCCTGCAGGCGGGCCATCAGCGCCGACGCTGCTTCGCGCGCGGTCACGTCGATCTGGAAGCCCACGAAGTGCGTGACTGTCCCGGCCGCGTCACGCATGGGACTGAGGGTCAGTTCGTTGTCGAAGGGCGTGCCGTCCTTGCGGAAGTTGCGCAGCAGGACAGTGGTGCTGCCTCCCTGGGCCAGGGCCTGCCTGATTGCCTGCCTGGGGGCAGCGTTGGGCGCCTGACCCTGGAGAAAGCGGCAGTTGCGCCCGAGGATCTCGGCGGCCGGGTACCCGCTCAGGCGTTCGAATGCCGGGTTGGCGTAGATGATGGGCAGGTCCGGTTGCCGGGCGTCAGCGATGATGAGGCTGTGCACGCTGGCGGTGAGGGCCTGGGCGAGCAACTGGAGCTCAGGTGAGGGGGGCACGGTCCCTCATGCGGGCTGGGATGACCGTCATCCCCCAACTATACGGCCAGGTGGCCCATGACGGCTTTTGGGACCGAGATTGGAGTGTCAGCGTGGAGGTCTGGACCTTCACAATCAAGGTTGTCAGTGGCAGCCAGGAACCCTTGGTGGCGGCCGCCATGCTGCTGCCCGTCCCTATCAGGATCAAGGGGAAAGGTGCATCCCGGGGGGCTGTCTGCGTCTGTGCCAGGTCATGCGGCCCAGCGTAGGACTGGAGCGCTGGCAGCGGTCCGACGTGCAGGGTGCTGACCTGTCTACCGAAAGGTCACAGGTCAGGGGGACTAAGCCCATCCCAAAGACCTGTCCGGGTCAGGATGGAGCCTCCGACAGGCATGAGCTGTTTTTCCCTCACATGTCTCCCAGCCTGCCCATGAAGTTGACGCCGGAAACGGGGGGGGGCCGCCTGCCGCCTGCGCGAAATCTGCATCAATTCTCCGCGGTCTCTCCACAGGGGCGGCGCATGCTCTGTCTCAAGACGACACGGAAGGCGAAACACGCCCGCTCCCACGTCAGACAAGGAGAAAGACCATGAACAAGACCCTGATGACCGCTGTGCTCGCCCTGACCCTCGCCGCCGGCTCCGCCTTCGCCGCCCCCAACCCCGTCCGGGTCTCGGCCAGCGACGGTGAAGGTCTGGGCTACACCAAGCTCTACACCGAAAGCTCGTGGATGTCGCTGGTGGTTCCGATGTCGGCCCTGGAGTACACCGTTCCCGGTGACCTGAGTCTGTCCGTCACGGGGCTGCCGGAAGGCACCACCATCACCCTGGATGGCGTCACGCAGCGCGGCAACACCCTGCTGTTGAACGTGAGTGTGAGCCGCAACGACACCAGCGTGGGGGTCAACGACATCGCGTCCATCGCCCTGATGTCGGGAGATCAGGTGTTGACCACGCTGACGATTCCGGTGATGGGCGCAGCCGCCAGCGACTGAGCCGCCGTTTTCCCCCAGAGGGCCCGCCACTTCATCTGAAGTGGCGGCTTTTGCTGCAGGCCGGATGGCCCGAAAGTGACGGCTTCCCCTGGCCTCTGCCTCGCCCCCAGAGACAGGAGGAGGGACGCAATAGCGTGAACGGCCCCATGTCCGCGCCAAGACGTAGTCCCGCAGCTGCCGGTACATCTGGTCCCGCACATGCCGATCGGCGGTTGACGCCGTGTAAGACCCGGGTGCCGCGCTGAACAGCGTGCACGTAAGGAAGGTCTGGCCGCTGGGTGGGTGCACAGAAGCAAGTTCATGCAGCGTGTCGGCAGCTTGACACAGGCTCCCGCTGAGATCACTCAGACTCCTGGTGGAGGTAGACCAATGAATACACAGAACGTGAAAGCCGGAGTTCTCGGTGGCCTGGCCGGCGGCCTGGTCTTCGGCATGCTGATGGCCATGATGGGCATGCTCCCCATGATCGCCAGTCTGGTGGGCAGCGACAGCGCTGTGGTCGGTTTTGTCGTGCATCTGATCATCAGCGCCGGCATCGGCTTGGGCTTTGGTCTCCTGTTGGGGGACCGCGTCACAGGAACCTGTGCGGGGGTATGGCAGGGCGCCCTCTACGGCATGGTGTGGTGGGTTCTTGGGCCGCTTGTGATGATGCCCTTAATGATGGGCATGGGCGTCCAGTTTGCGCAGGCCTTCACCACCCAGAACTTGATGAGTCTGATGGGCCACGTGATCTACGGTATGGTGCTGGGCGCCGTTTTCGCGCTGTTGCGAGCCAGGAACGTGGGCACGCGACAGGCTCTCAGCTGAGCGTCATCGCCTCTCTCCCGCTGCCACCGTGCATCCCCTGGAGTCTTATGCGTATTCCCCTCAGGTTGTTCACCCTCGTGGCCCTCGCAACGTCGTCCGCTCTGGCCCAGGACGCGCCCCTGCCGCTCACTATTGCGCCGTCACCGGTCACCACCGACGGCAACGTGGCCGCGTTCCCCACAGATCTGATCCTGGCACTCCCGCAGGCTGGTGACGCGCAGGTTCCTGGCCTTGCGTTTGATACTGGCGGCAGCATCACCATCACCTTGCCACCAGCCTTCATTCGCGTGGCGGAGCGGCCCATCAATGTGGCTGTGCCGCGCGGCTGGCCACAGGCTGACGTGTGCTGTTATGTCGCGAGCGCTGTCGGGAACGTCCTGACCATCACGTTCACGACCCCTGTGAGGACAGATGGGCCGGACGCACCCGGCGTCAAGATCCTGGCCCATATCCGCGGCGGGGCGTTCCGCAACCCGAGCGCCGGAACGTATCCCATCGTTGCTCAGGTTCGCGAGTCGCCCGGCGCGGCCCCACGCAGCGCGGTCGGCTCCGTCACGATCCTCGGGGCCGTGCCGGCCGCACGCATCGCTCCGACAAATTTCCTGCTGCCGCGGGGTGCCAACGCCAATGGACAGACGGTGGCCGTAAACCGGCCAGCTCCGGCCCTGCTGGGCTTTTTGCTATGGCGGAACGGGACCCCGCTGAACGGGGTTGGCGTTCTGCCGGCCCAGCCCAGTCAGTATCCGAAGTACAACGGGGGTCTGCTGGTGCGGGATGCCAACGGCGACGGAATCCTCACCTTGCCCGGCGACGAGGTCGTGGGCGGGATCATCGGAAAAGCGCCGTCAGGAGCCACGGGGCAGAGCGCTCAGAGCCCACTGCGTGCCAACGGCACCCCCATCCTGTCCGGGCAACTCAACGGGTACGGCACCACAGAGCCCGTAGCGGGTCTGCTGCCTGTGCGCTTCACCGCAGGAAGTCTTGCCGGAGAGTACACCCCGACGTTCGAACTGAGTGGTGGGAACAGCGTTCAGATGACCATCCGTGCCGTTAAGCCTTGACGTGGCCGGTGGGCGAGGCTCAGGGCGTTCACCGCCCCTGACACCATGCGTCCGGGGCGGAAGACGGGGTCTTAAAACACCTGTCTGAGCAACCATCGAAATGCTGGGGACTTCGCGGGAGGGCATGCGTCACGCCAGGCCACGCCCTCACCTGTCAGGGACGGGGGTCTTATTTAGTGCGTCGAGCTGCAGTTCCTCGCTCAGCCGTTCCAGTCCAGTGACGTTCACGCGGTACTGGCCGCGCGTGCCCAGCACAAGTTGCTGGGCACGCCACGCGCTGATCGCCTGTGTGGCACTCACGCGGCTGGCGTGGGCAAGGCTGGCGATCTCCTCATGCCGCAGTTCCACCTGCAGATCGTAGACACCGGCTTCAATCTCCCGCCCAAAGCGGTAGGTGAGGTCAAGCATGACCTGAGCAAGCCGCACCTGCACAGGCTGCGAAAGGGACTCCAGCCGCGTCTGAAGTTGGTGCACCCTCGTCGCCAGAATACTGGCCAGTAAGATCGCCACTGCCGGCACACGCCGCGTGATCTCCAGGAACTGCTCCCGGGTGATCGGACAGATCACGGCGCGGTCGGACAGGCACGTGGCGTCCGCCTGGGTGGTGGTCATCTCCGTCAGAAAGCTCTCTCCGAAGAAATCGTCCGGGCCGCACACAGTGATCACGCGCTCCCCTCCAAGCATGCCGGTGCGGCTGAGTTTCACGTGGCCGTCAAGCAGGATCTGCAGCGTCCCGCCGGGATCTCCCGCGCGGTAGATGCGCTCCCCCTTGCGGTATGGACGGGGCGGACACACCGCGCCGATCTGCTGCATGTCCTCCTCAGTCAACCCGGCGCTCCAGCCGGTGCCCGTCAAGTGCCACACGCTGCCCGGCACGGGCGTGGGCCGCAGGCGCATCATGCTCAGGAGGCGCTGGGTCAGGGTCATGACGTGCATCCTACGCGTCACACAGATTCAGGGCGAGATCAGGTGCAACGCCGCACTTGCAAGCCACCCATCGCCGCGCCGCAGGTTCTGGGTCTTGCGTATCACAGCCAATTGCCCGCATATGGCCAGCCTGGGGCTGTAGATCAGGTGCTGTCGCGGTCTGCGTCTCTTTCCCAGGGCGTGTAACACTTCATTATGGCGCTCCAGGGCAGGGGCAGCAGGACACCCTTTAAGCAATGGCCCTTCCCCCGGATCAAGCAGCCGGATCAAGCAGTACGTGTGGAATTCAGCGGCGCGGGGTCATCCTGATGCGCTGGCGTCTCGGCAACGCCTGGATGGCCCGAATCCTGATGCCAGCTCAGGGGGACAGTCTCCTGCGTGGCAAAGATCCCGGGTACCTTCAGACCCATCCGGAGATACAGTTCAGGCGGGACGCCGATGTCGGCGAGCAGCAGCGCTCCCAGGAGCGGCTGCACCTCGGGATTCAGGAATCCCCGCTTGGGCAGGGCGAGGGTCAGGGTGGCCGCCGCGTGGATGGCCGGCTGGAAGACCTGACCTTCGCTCACCTCTATTCCAGAGGGAGTGTCCAGCGCCAGAATGGGCGCGGCCTGGTGATTGGCCCAGTGGAGCAGGTCAGCAGCGTGGCCCCGGGGGGCAGAGTTCAGCCCGTATCCGATCAGGGCGTCGATGATCAGGGCTGCCCCTGAGGACGGCAACCCGCCACCGCGTACTGAACGGCCGAGGGCTTGCAAGATCCGCAGCTGATGCTGCGGAACGCCGTGATACCCGTCTGGATGACGCACCAGGGTTACCTCGACCTGCGCGCCCCAGTCCTGCAGGCGGCGGGCCGCGACCAGACCACCGCCGCCATTGTGGCCAGCCCCGCACAGCACCGTGATGCGCTGGCCCATCACCGAGCCGCCCAGCTGGCGACGCGCTTGCCCAGCCAGCGCCCGGCCAGCGTTCTCCATCATCTGAAGCAGGCTGATACCGTAGTCCTCCACCATGGCGCGGTCCACTTCGGTCATCTGCGTGGTGGTCACGGTGGGTATGGGCCCAGCCGAAGCGTAGAGGGCCGTGCCGGGGTCAGGGTGAACGGGTGGGCGTGTTTGCATGGACATGATTTCCTCCGCCGCTGGGGTGGCGAACCTGAGATCAACTGAAAACGAGTGAGGAGTGGTGTCCGGCACAGGCTGGGGCGCGGTGACAGGGCCCGTCCCAGCAGCAGCCCAATCACCCCAAGGCACGGCCAGCCAGCCGCTCACCGCGCTCAGGACGCCGCCCAGAACGCTCACCAGCAGACCCGTCATCAGCAGGGTGTTGCAGACGCAACAACACCGCAACAGTCAGCACAGCCGCGCTTCCCAGCAGCACCGTCTTTCGTTCAGTGCTGACCGGGCGCTCTGGGGCTGCGGACAGATGGACCTGTATCGTGTCTCCGGCATTCAGATGCCTTCCTCGGCGTGGACGCCCCCCAGGGCACTCGACAACCCCTCCGCGAGGGTGGGGTGAATATGCAGCATGTCCTGCAAATCGGTGTACTTTGCCTTCAGGTGCATCGCCGCGATCAGTTCATGCACGACTTCCGCCCCATCGGCCAGCAGCACCGCCGCGCCCAGCAGGCGGTTCGTGTCCGCGTCCGCCACGATCTTGATGAACCCGGCCGTTTCTCCCATGGCCCGCGCCCTGGCGATCTTGTGCCCGTCGTAACGCCCCACCTTGACCCGGTAGCCGAGCTGCCGGGCCTCGCCCTCGGTGAGGCCCACCCGCCCGAGCTGCGGGTCACTGAATACGGCATAGGGCACCACCCGGTCACGGATGGACAGCCCTGCGTTCTTCGTGACGTTCTCGTACACCACCCGCGCGTCGTCGCGCGCCGTGTGGGTGAACATCGGGCCGCCCCGCACGTCGCCCAGCGCACAGATGCCCGGCACTTCCGTTTCCAGACGGTCATTGACTGGGATGAAACCCTGACCGTCCAAAGCGACGCCAGCAGCTTCCAGACTCAACCCGTCTGTATTCGGCTGCCGTCCCCCGGCGATCAGCAGGTGTGAGCCTTTCAGAACGCGCTCCGCACCGCCTACCCGGACCGTCAGTCGAAGCTGACCTTCACTCCCCGTGACTGCCGTTGCAGCGGTCCCAGTCAGAACAGTGATGCCCTCCCGGGTGAGGGCGTGCTCCAGAGCACGCGCGATGTCCCCGTCTTCCTGTTTCAGGAGGTGCGGGCCGCGCTGCACCAGGGTCACCTCCGAGCCGAAGCGGCGGAACATCTGCGCGTACTCCACCCCGATATAACCTCCACCCACCACCAGCAGTTGCTCAGGCAGGGCCGTCAACTGCAAGGCGCTGGTGGAATCGAGAAAGGGTATGTCTCTCAATCCGGCGATGCCGGGCATCGCCGGACGGGTTCCGGTGTTGATGAAGACCTGCGCTGCTTCGATGGCTTCCCCATTCACCTCCAGGGTGTGCGGCCCGGTGAAGCGGGCCTCCCCCCGGATCAGGGTGACGTTCGGATTCGTCTCCACGTTGGTTTCCGCGCCCTGCCGCACGCCGGTCACCAGATCGTCCTTACGCCGCATCACCTCGGGCAGATTCACGCGGACGGGTCCGGCGTGAACGCCCCAGTGGGCGGCTTCCCGCGCCAGATGGGCCACGCGGGCACTGGCAATCAGGGTCTTGGTGGGAATACATCCCCGGTTGAGGCAGGTGCCCCCCAGTTGATCCCGCTCAATCAGCGCGACCGAGCGTCCCTTGAAGCCTAATTTGAGGGCCAGCGGCAGACCGGCCATTCCCCCGCCGACCACCACGGCGTCGTAGCGTGTCATGCCTGCCCCTGGCGGTCCAGACTCCGCAGAACGGTCACGACATTGCCCAGGCAGCAACTGCCCTGCGGGTTGTTGACCTCGCACCCGCAGCGCCCGGCCTGTACGTGCGCGCGGATCGAGGCTTCCAGCACCTGACCCGTCCCCGAAGCCATGGCCTCACCGAGATCCGCCCGCGTGTGAGCAAAGCAGTAACAGACCGGAACCTCAGCCGCCTGATTCTTCTGGAAGACCGGCATCTTGAGATCTTCTGTGCCGTAGGTCTGAGACGCGCTGAAGTACACCACGTCGCAGGCGGGGTCCGGGCACAACCGGAAGGCCTCTTCCGGCCTCAGTCGCGCCAGGGCGACTGGGGTCAGCAGGGCCTTGAGGGTGATCAGGGGGACCGCTTTTCCGCGGGTGCCACTGACCGGGCAGGACGTGACGTCCTGCCCGTCGGTGCTGGGGGCGCAGCAGTTGGATTCCATGCCCGAAGCTAGAGTCTCCTCTCAGGGGGAGAGTCAAGGGGCTGCTGGATTCAGGTACACGCAGCCGGGGGCGCCGCACTCGGGATCAGGGTGCATCTGGGCATACGCCAGCCGCCCGGCGAGTTCCGCTTCCAGCGCCTGAAGCTGGGTCAGTTGCTGACGCACGGCCTGAAGGTGCAATTGCAATTCTTCCCGGACTTCCTGACAGGGCTTATGGCCGTCTGCGTGCAGATTCAGGATACGGGCAATGTCGCGGAGGCTAAATCCAACACGCTGGGCGGACCGGATGAACTGCACGCGCTCCACACTTTCGGTGCTGTACGTTCGGTAGCCGCCCGCGGTGCGTCCATGTTCCAGCAGGCCGAGGTCCGTCCAGTAGCGCAGGGCCTTGACCCCCTCACCTGTCTCGGCGGCCAGGTGTCCGATGGAGAGCGGCGCGGGTTGAGCGGTCATGCCCCGAGTGTTGCAAGTTTGTGGTCAGGGCAGCGTGGGCAAGTATAAGTAGGCCAAGACCAGCGTGAACTGCAGGTCATAGGACCGGGGCTGGAAGCTGGGCGGTTCCAGGGTCCGGGCGCGGTTCAGCAGCGCCGGGGACACGCGGGAGCTGATCTGCATCACTGCGTTCCGCACGGTCTCGGCGGACCAGGGCTGGCGCAGCTCGCCCACCCGGCGGCGCACCTCGGTGATCTCGGAGGGCGTGGGCCAGCGGGAGGCGGCGCCGGTAGGGGCGTCTGCGTGGCAGGGGAAGGCCTGGAGAGGAGCAAGACACTGCATCGGCCAGCTCCAGTTCTCGCAACTGTGATTCCTCGTTCAAGACCCACACGCCCGTCCCAAAGGCCAAGCGCCTCAACACCCAGCCCTTCGGAAAATTAATGTCTGAGACGCGAGGAATGGCATCGCCAGAACCCAGAGCGCGTCCAGTCTCCGCACAGCCTGGCTGATCTGCAAGGAGCCGTGCCAAGAGAGGCCAAGTGTCGGTCTCTCTCGGTTGCCGTGCGGGCGACGAGGTGGGCTTCCATTCGGGCGGGGCATCACAGGGGAGGTACAGGGCAATTTTCCGCAGGAGGGTGGACTGTGCTGGAACACGGCCAGGAAGACCCCGGCGAACCGGTGAAGCACGTCAGGATGTCGGTGTGGCAGCTAAATTTCAGGTAGGCGGCGAGCATATCAGCACGCAGCAGGGCAGCCTGTCTGTGGGGCACAGGCTCAGGTACCGCCCTTTGGGTTGACCTATTGGGTCCAGGACGCTATCCCTGCCGAAACGTGAAGTGCATTGTCAGACCCCTTAAACTGGAGTCACCATGTCATACCACTGCCGGGGCCTGCTGGTTTTGACCGTCGCCGTCGTTCTGGGCACACCTGTTCAGGCTCAGACTTTGACGCCAGGTCAAACGATCTACCGCGTGGGGGAAGGCATCACGGTGCACTTTGCCGACGTTCCGCTGGACCACACGGTGGGTGGCCCACGGTATCTGGAACTGGTGAACCTGACAGCACCCAGCACGGCCGTTCAGACGGCCTATCTGCCGTCCGATTCTGGGGGTAAGGTTGTATTGACGGGGCTTCCCGTCGGCAGGTACGAGGTACGCCTGCGGTACATGAGCGCCACCCAGGTGGTTCAGGCCCGAACCCTGCTCACTGTTCAAGGTCCCACAACGCCGGCCGCCTCACCACCCCCAACGACCTCAACCAACGCTGCCAGGCCCGCTGCCGTGGCCCGGCCGCCAATTTCCCCCTCCCGGTCTACCGCGTTGCCTGCTCATCCTCCCATGGGGGAGTACGCCGTCTACCAATGGAATGGACCGGGAGGCTTTGTCTACCAGTACCGGTTTTCCCTGGTGAACGCTGGCCGCTACCGCGTCCGGGATGACGAATGGGGCAACTACAGTTACACCGCGTCGAGCAAGCGCCTGACGTTCACGTCAGGTCCCCTCCGTGGTTTTGGGGGCCTGTATTACACGACCGGGCGGAATGCCGACGGGCCGACCATCGCTCTGAACTCCAGTGGGCCTGTGACCCAGTTGGAAGAGCGTGCCAACGGTGCTTATCAGTTCGCCTTCTTTCGGCCGGGTGGCGTGCGCTAATGGTGAGTTGAGAATTTTGAAAACGTGTAAAAATATTTGAACTGGGTTTTAACTTCAAGAGGGACAGCAGGCCACATCCGCCACACAACTGAAATACGAACAAAAGTTTCGGGAAGCAAAAATATCGATCAGGAGGGTATCCAGCCCCACTGATAGCCAGGTCCCGGTCCTCATCAGACCGTCTTGGACGTCATGAATAACCCCCTAGAACTCCCCATCGGAGACCCACTGCTACAAGCGACGCCGACACTCCTCCATAAATGTGAGGAAGCCTCAAGATGGAATGAGAAGCTTATGGATATCCTTAACCTGAAGCCGACAACTCAGGGCTTACATTAAGGATCGTCTCATGGAGGGTCACATGTCGTTGGTTCATTCGCCGTCGCTTTCCCGCTCCGCCGCCCCAAGGCCCCGCCGTTCTGTCGTGAAGAACAAATCAGGCTACAAGTCCTGGGCCACGCGATCTCTCCAGAAGCGCCGAGCACCGATCTCGGCGCACAGGTGACCAATGCATAAAACGTTAAAGCCAGCACTCTGCTGGCTGCTTCTCAGCGCTTCACTCGCAGCATGCGGTACGACTCCCAACACCACCCGTTCCGGAAATCTAGCCATCATACCGGAGTTTGTCGCGCATACGGGACAAAGCACTGGTTCGCCCCGCCTGAATGCCCTCGCGGGTGCATTCGTCACCGCTGGGGCGTTTGTGACGGCTGGAGCGTTTGTGACGGCTGGAGCGTTTGTGACCGCTGGTGCTTTCGTGACGGCCTCACCCAGTGACTGGACTGCCGCACTGGATGCGTCGACGCTCTCAAGCGGACCGAACAATACCTTCAGGGCCAATACACCCATTTGGGAAACGGTAAGGCTCTCTCAGGGCCAGCAGAGTGCACCCCAGCTTGGCCGGGGCGTAACGGTCGCCATTATTGATTCGGGCATCGACCTGAATCACGCTGCTTTCGACGGCCGTCTCAGCTCCGCCCGTCAGGACTTTCTGGAGATGGACGGAAATCCGCAGGAAGGGGGACGTCCTGGCGATATGGGGTTCGGGCACGGCACCGGCGTCGCAGACATTGTCTTGCAGGTCGCTCCAAACGCAGTGATCATGCCGCTTCGCGCCCTCGCGCCTGACGGCACAGGTGATACCCGAGAGATTGCTGCGGCCGTCCGGTTTGCCGTACAGCATGGCGCGCAGATCATTAACGCATCGGTGGCCAGTGAACCGGACGCCGACCTTGAAAACGCTCTGGCTGATGCCGCCGCCGCTGGTGTCTATGTCGTTCTCTCGGCCGGTAATACGGGGACCAACCCCGTGCTGTACCCCGCACGGATGGCCCGCAGCGGCAACGCTGCGGCGCACACCCTCTCGGTCGGGAGTTCAAATACGGACGGCGTCCGGTCCAGCTTTTCCAGTTACGGTGCCGATCTTGAAGTCCTGGCTCCAGGGGAGGGAGTGGTCACTGCCTATCCGGGCAACTACTTCGCCACATGGCGCGGAACGTCTTTCGCCGCACCCATGGTCAGCGGGGCGCTGGCACTTGCCCTTGGCGAACACGGAGATGCGGGCATCAATCTTGCCACCCGACTGATCGACCATGCCACCAACGTGGACACCGTGAATACGCCATCGCTTCAACCCGGAGCGTCAACGTTGGGCTACGGTCAACTCAATATTGCCGGGTTTGTTGACTCTCTGAAATAACGTCAGGATCTGTCATCGTTCTGTGAGAACGAGGATGGCACTCTAGAGGCAGGGACTTTCCATGCAGCGAGACCCGGAAGAGGGTCTCGCTGCCTAAGTTACGGTCCCCTCTCCCCAACGCCTCATGCCAAGGATCCCATGCCACATCACCCTCATCTTCTAGAGCGACTCAATTTGCCACCAACCATGACTGATGCCCGTCACGCGCTTGAAGAAGCGCTGGTGATCGCTGCAAATCAAGATGCTCCCGCCCTGCGTGCCGAGGCGCATTTTACGGCGGCCCAGCAGGCTCTGGAATTGGATGAGGCGAACACGGCTGTCAGTTCTGCCCTTGAGGCCGCAAAATGTTTTGCTGCCTCCCAGCAGCCAGAAAGAAAGTGCCAGGCAAAGCTCATCGCGCTGCGCGTTTTTATGAATACGAACGACGCGTCGGCCTTTGAAGATCTGGTTGGACCACTGATCGAGGAAGCTTCGGGATGCAGTGCATGGGAAGTGGTCGCTCACGCGCACAATCTTCAGGGCGGCATGCAGCTGCGGCATGGTGAACTCAACGAAGCCATCGCCTCTCTGGAACGCGCGTCAACCTTGCGCCGGGAGCTAAACGACGCGCCCGGTTATGCTGGCAGCCTCAACAATCTCGGCTTGCTGCACCAGCGGGCTGGGAACGCGGGGCAAGCCCTCGAGTATTTCCTTGCCTGTGTGGCGTTTATCCGTTCTTCGGGCCAATCCCTGGAGCGGCAGCTGGGGGCTTGCCTGATCAACGTGGGGGCCCTCTACCGTTCTATGCAGCTCTTTGACCAGGCCGACCGGTACCTGCACGAAGGGATTGAAACCGTCCAGCGGAATTGTGACCAGCGTATGGAACTGGCAGGACGGGTGGCCCTCGCTGACGTGGCCAGGGACCGCGGAGATTTGAAACGCGGGATTGCCGGATACCTCAAGGCGCTGGCCCTGGCCGAACAGATCGGGGCGCAGGAAGAAGAAGCGGAGGTGCTCGACAGTCTTGGGCGCGTTTACGCCACCCTGGGAGACGATGAACTGGCCGCTCAAATGAGCCGTAAAGCGCTGGCCATCGCTACAGAGCTGCAACTCATTTTGGTTCGGGTCTGGGCCACCCTGAGCCTGGCCCAGCTGGCCGCCCGGTCGGGCAATGCCCAAGAAGCGTATTGCCTCTACAAGGAGGCGGGACAGCACGCGGCAACCGCCGGTCTGAAAAGCGAGGTCTGGCAAGCCAAGGAGGGCCAGGCCCGTGCCAGCAGACAGCTCGGGCACTATCAGCGGAGTGCCGACCTTTTCGAGGAGTTACTCCAGGCTGAGCGGGCAGACCACGCTGAACACGAGGCAGTCCGAATCAGCGAACATCAGGCGCGGTTCGATGTTGAAAAAGCCAACATGGAGGCCGACACCCAGCGCCTGCTTCGGGAAGTGTCCGAACGGGCCCGAGAGGACGCAGAAGCAGCGGTGCAGAAAAGAACCCAGGAGTTGGAGTTCGCACAGGTAGAAATTGTCACGCGGCTTGCTGCAGCAGCGGAATACCGTGATGACCAGACGGGCCAACATACCTTCCGCGTGGGTCATGTGACTGCCCGCCTGGCGGAACGGCTGGGCCTGCCCACAGCGGAGGTGGTCATGATCCGCCTGGCCGCTCGCCTTCACGACGTGGGGAAAATTGGTATTCCGGACGCGATCTTGCTCAAGCCTGGCCGGTTCACGCCTGAAGAGTTCGAGATGATGAAGCAGCACACGATGATTGGCGGACGGATTCTTTCCGGGGGCCATTCCAAACTGCTTCAGGTCGCCGAAGAAATCGCGCTGACCCATCATGAGCGTTGGGACGGGCGTGGTTACCCACATGGGCTGAAGGGTGAACACATTCCCATCAGTGGCCGACTGGTCTCCGTTGCAGACGTATACGACGCCCTGACGAGTGAACGTCCCTACAAAAAAGCCTGGACACCTGAAGCCGCCTTGTCGGAAATTGAATCCCAGGCGGGGCAACAGTTTGATCCACGGGTGGTTCAGGCCTTTGGCGAGATGATTCGCAGCGGTGAGTTGGAGCGTCTGGACGTAGAGGAAGACCAGTATCTGATTGCTCCCGGCGTGCTGCTGGACGAAGGTGGCAATGAATTGCTGCCCACAAGGAAGGCAGTGGAGCAAGAATTCTCTGCCCGTCGCTTCCCGGAGGGCGTGGAAATTCGCCTGACAGAACTGTTTCAGGAAGCCTGGGACAAGCGCCGCAGCCATCCTGTTCTGGCACAGGCCCTGACCGAGGCCGCCTCCGTGCTGGTTGAGGAATACGCCGATGACTTGGGACGCGCCTACGTCCAGCGCAACCAGTCACTCGCCCTCCTCGATGCAAATGATCTCGAAGCGGCAGCGCTGCTGCTCAGCAACGTCATCGCTGTCGCCCGCACCTACGCCGACCTGACCCTCGAGCGTGATGGCCTGAATCTGCTTTCCGCGGTTCTCAGCGCGGTCGACCTTCAGGAGGAAGCACAATACCTCTGTGAGGCCGTAAGCGTACTGTCCGCGAGGCTCGGCGACGAGGTGGGAGAAGCGAACGCCCAAACGAATCTCGGGATCATTCAAGCCCGGGGAAATCAACCTGAACAGGCCATTGAAACCTTCCGTGAGGCCTCCAGGTTGTACACCGGCGCCGGGGCGCAGGGAGGACTCGCCAACTGTCTGTACAATCTGGCTGACACCGCCCTGGAGGTTGGGGATCTCAACCTGGCCATTGATTGTGCTCTTCAGAGTATGCAAGCTGCTCAGCTCAGCCCGCAGCCGAACATAGGGGTGCTCGCGCTTGGAGTACTGGCACGGGCTAAAAGCGAATCCGGTTCCCCCGTTGAAGCGGCGCAATTGTACGAACAGCTCCTGGCCTCACCCCTGCTGAACCCCGATCGCCTGCCCGAAGCCTGGGGATGGGCCACGATGTACTCCGCAGAAAACCAGGCAGCACAGGGAGATGAGGAAGGTGCCCGGGCAGCATTCGAGAAAGTTCTGGACCTTGCCTCAAGGCGGCAGTTACTGGACTTGGAAGTGCGGGCCCGCGGCCAGTTGGTGGACCTCTTGCTGAAACAGGGGGACGTCGCGGCGGCCCTGCAACATCTAGAGCATGAACGAAGTGCTCATAAACAGCACCTCTCGTTTCATCAGACCAACCAAGTGCGCGGACTCCGCATCAAAGCCATCGTAGTGGACGTATTGTCTCTGGAGGATCGGGGCAGACCCAAAAACGAGGCCATTTGAGTACAGTACGCAACTCGGCATGAGCCGAACTCGAAAACCTGTCTGCATTTAAAACAAGGGTGAGAGAGTTTAGATAACGCCCATTTCTCAACTGCTAAACTCCCCTTTCCCGCACTCTCGACGTCATCCAGAAAGTCATCGAGATCGAACCCGGCATTGCCAAACAGGACCGGCCCCAGTTGAGTGCGACTCTGGAGACAGCATGGCGGGTGGCTGCCAGCTTGGTCATCGCCTGGTCTGCTCCCCAAGAACCGGACCGCCTGGTTTCATCAGTTCGCTGATGGAGGTGTGCACGCCCTTCGTCGCATGCGACATACCAGACGCGACGGAATTGACGGTGTACATCAGGGCGGCGCCGGCCGCGCACGAGGCGCGGCTGATCGGCACCCGGACCCGCGACGCCCTGACGGCGGCCAAGGCGCGGTGCGCTCGATTGGGCAGCCCACTTCCCATGTCGGATACGGATTCCGTCTGTTTCGTTAACAAACCGGGAGGGCGCAGGTTTGCCAACTCCACTCCCGGAACCCGTTCTACTCGTTCTCGCTTCGCTCGGATTTTCATCGTTTTGCAAACGATTCAATCGGAGCCCGTATGAACCGTGCTGGGAGGCCGGCCGGGCCACCACCGCCCGCAAAGCACGCCTGGCCCCCGCGTCCCTGAACGGTCGCATCCGGTTGATGCGGCAGATTACCGCCCAGCTGAATGCCGAGGGCCACCGCTCCCAGAATCGGCAGGCCTGGGACCACGCACAGTCCGCCTGGGCCCTGAGTTTCACCCTATGTTGAACGGCCCATGCCCAGCAGCGCTGCCAAGCGGACGGGGACTGGTCGTCAAGGAGCGCAGTGCAACGTCGTTTTGGGCGATACCATCTCTTGGAGGTGAAGTGAGCCCAGAGTTCTCGGTCCCCTTCAGGTGTGACGGTAGGGGCAATTGGAGCCAGGCCTATCGGACCATGCCCGGTGTCATGTCTGAAGGCCGCAGCAATTCGTCCAGCCCGAGCCCCAGCGCGTCGGCCAGGGCCGCCATGTTGTCGATGCCGATGTTGCGCTCGCCCCGTTCCACCTGCGCCACGTAATTCCATGCAATATCCGCCCGCTCCCCCACATCCTCCAGGGTCAGGCTACGGGCGTGCCGCTCCGCCCGCAAACGTTGACCGAACAGCTTGCGGGCGGCACTGGGAGCGCGTTTCGTCCTGGGCATCCTTTTATCCTGCCCAGTTCTATCACTTGTGGTACAGCAACTCTTGATGCTATAACTCTTGGTACGGTCAATCGGATTCGATGCTTGAACTGTTTCGCAGTTTGCCTTTGGAGGGTGTCATGAACGTTCCACGCGCTGTTTTCTTCCCCGCTGACCCTGACTCCATCAACCGGCGACTGCCCCCGTACCACTCCCTGGGCAGGGCGCGCCTGAGCGCGATGACCCACCTCGTCAGCTCAACCCGGACAAAGTCATGGCGGGCGTGATCATGACCCCCACACTGAACGCCTGGACCATGAAGCGGCTGTGATGCTCTTTGACCTCCCCGCACAGTTGCACGGCACCCGCCGAGTCGCTGTCTCCCCTCGGGTTGTCGCTCAGCTCGCCGCCCGGTGGTACACCCGGGATTTCGACCGCGGCGGCGTGTTGCTGGGCTGGTGGCCAGCTGGGTCTGAGCTCCTCGTGGTGGAGGCGGCCATCGCCCGAGGTGATCCGGAGTGGCACCAGGTGCTTGGCCAGCCGCTACAGCCGTTCGAAGTTGAACCCCCCTACATCTACGGCTGGAACGAGGCGTGGAACATCCAGCCCGGCTACTGGATCCGGCGGATAGGCTACTGGGCCCTGCTGCCCAGCCCCCCAGCAGACCCATCGTCGGACAAGGCCCACCATGCGCTGGCCACGCAGGTGTACGAGGCATCGTTCCAGAAGCTGATCACCGATCTGGGGGGAAGGGAGGAGGCACACCTGGCGTTGACATTCCGTGAACACGGCGGAGTGGCGACTGGTGACGCTCAGATGTTTTCTCCTGCCCAGGGGATGCGGCCGCTGGATGTGGATCGGCGGGCCGCGTGGCCGATCCAGCGGCCACGCCCTTTGGTGGGCGTTGCCTTCCCCCGTTTCCAGTTGCCGGATGACGCCGAATGAGCTGAAGGTTGAGCATCAAGCGGGAAGGACAAGATCAGCGGTGGACCCGAGGACGTCAGCCGCCTTACGCCTGGCCCTGAAGCCGTAAGTCCTGACCCGGACGAGGCTGAAGAATGAACAGTCCAGTTGCCGATACTCCTGAGCGCCTGCCTGTCCCCAGAGGAGCGCAGTCCACTGGAGTGGGCCTATTTCTTGGCGCGGCGTGGTCGGACAGTATGCGCTCTGGCAACAGACTCACCGCCCTGACTGCCGTAATGGTCCACGGCGCCCAGGACACCAGAGGCAATCAGTGGGCGCAGGTTGCGCCACACTGTCCCCCGGTTCCGCCGGATGTGGGCGGTCAGCAGTTCGAGTGGCAGATGGAATACGACCACGGCGGGCCGGATGGGGACACCACGCGTCCAGCCCGCATTCAGGCCCAGCGAGAACAGCACGCGAAATATGGGCCAATTGGTGTGTGGGCACCCGGCGCTGTCCATGCAGTCGGTCAGGGACTCGACAGGGTGAAAAACAACACCACCGGGACCGGCGGCTCAGCAAACGCGGCGCGGGAAACGTGGACTGTTTTCAGCGGACCGTCCACGCCGGGCAAGCGCGCCCGTCCCCACGATTGTGAGCAGACACGTTCCGGTTGGTCTGCGAAAGGGAATGGAGAGGCGCGGTGGCTAAGGCTATGGGCTGGGTTCCATTAAACTTCATCGCTCCGCTCCGGCTGCAGGCCCGCGTGCTCCAGGCCTGAACGCCGTACAAACTGCCAGGTGAGATGTCCAAGGCATGTAGCACGCGATTCCGTAGCGTGCACCGGCCGATCCATTTCACCCGGGCGCGCTGTGACACAATGCGCGGGCGTTACACTCCCTTCTCCCACTTCACCCCGAGGTTCTTCATGATTGACGAATTTGCTGTTCACGAACTCCTGACTCCCGACGAACGGCTGGTGCGCGAGAGCGTCAGGGCGTATTGCGACGCCGAACTTGTGCCCCAGATCGCGCAGTGGTGGGACGACGGCGACCTGCCGGTGCGGGACGTGATGCGCGGTTTCGGCCAGATGGGCCTGCTGGGGCCGACGACCCCCGAGGAGTACGGCGGGGCGGGCGTGAGCTACAGCGCCTACGGCGCGATGATGTACGAGCTTGAGCGGGTGGACAGCGGCCTCAGGAGCGCGGCCAGCGTGCAGGGCAGCCTGGTGATGTACCCCATTCTGAGTTTCGGCAGCGAGGAGCAAAAGCAGCGGTGGCTGCCCGGCCTGGCCTCTGGCGAGCTGATCGGCTGCTTTGGCCTCACCGAACCCGATGGCGGCTCGGATCCCGGCGCGATGCGGACGCGGGCGCGGCTGGACGGCGACGAGTACGTTCTGAACGGCAACAAGATGTGGATTACCAACAGCCCCGAGGCCGACGTGGCCGTGGTGTGGGCCAAGGACGAGGGGGGCGTGATCCGGGGCTTTATCGTGCCCACCGACAGCCCCGGCTTCTCGGCCCCAACCATCAAACGCAAGATGAGCCTGCGCGCCAGCGTGACCGGCGAGATCGTTCTGGAGGACTGCCGCATTCCCGCTGCCAACCTGCTGCCCGGCAGCCAGGGCCTGAAAAGCCCGCTGTCGTGTCTGACCAGCGCCCGCTTCGGCATTGCCTGGGGCGCGATGGGCGCGCTGGAAGCGGTGTTGCAGACCTCGCTGGACTACACCGGGGACCGCAGCACCTTTGGTAAACCCATCGCCTCGCGGCAGCTGGTGCAGGACAAGCTGGTCCGCATGGCCACCGACCACAGCACCGGCATGCTGCTGGCGTGGCGGCTGGGCACCCTGAAGGACGCCGGGCGCATGAACTTCGCGCAGGTCAGCTACGCCAAGCGCAACAACGTGCGGGTGGCGCTGCAGGGCGCCCGCCTGGCCCGTGAAATGCTAGGCGGCAACGGCATCACCACCGAGTATCCGGTGATCCGCCACATGCTGAACCTTGAAACGGTGGACACCTACGAGGGCACCCACGACATCCACACCCTGATCGTGGGCCGGCACCTGACCGGGCAGGGCGCGCTGGAGTAGGGGTCTTCAGCCCAGGGTGCCGAGGTACGCCAGGCTGAGGCGCAGGCTGGCGAGACCGTCGGCCTGGTCCTGTTCGTAAAACACAGACGCCCCCGGCGGCGTGGCCGCCAGAATGTCCGCGAGCGGCACCTCTCCCGCGCCGAGCTCGACGGTGCGCCAGCCCCCGTCCTCGCGGCGCAGGTCCTTGAGATGCACCAGTGCGGTGCGCTCCGCGTAGCGGCGCAGGTAATCCACAGGATCCCGGCCGCCCGCGTGGACCCAGGCGGTGTCAAGTTCCAGCCCCAGGCTGGGGGCGCGTTCCAGCAGCAGATCCAGCACTGGTTGCCCGTCCACCGTCTCGCTCAGCTCGTGGTCATGGTTGTGGTAGCTGAGCGTGATACCTTCAGCGGCCAGCGTTTGCGCCAGCCGTTCCAGCCGGTCGGCCAGTGCCGCCCACTGCGGCCCCTCGCCCTTGAACCACGGGTACACCGCGCGCCTCACGCCAACGCCGTGCAAAAACGCGACCTGCCCCGCCGTGTCCTGCTCCCAGGCGTCCCCGCCGATATGGGCCGCGGTGGCCGTCAGGCCGCGTTCGGCCAGGGCCGCCCGCAGGGCAGGCCCGTCCAGGCCGCCGTATTCTCCGGCCAGCTCAAGCTCCATGACGCCGCTGGTGGCCACGGCGTCCAGGGTGCCAGGGAAGTCCTGGGCCAGTTGTTCGCGCAGGGTGTACAGTTGCAGGCCGACGGAAACGCGGTGGGTCATAGAAACCTCGCAGCAGGGGGTGGGGACGTTCTCGCTACAATCAAGCGGCACAGGAAGGGGAGAGGGACGAGCGGGTGGCGGTCTCCTGCCCACTCTACGATCCGGCCGCGCGGTTGTGCCAGGCGGCGCCCCGGCCCACCCCGCCCCCAGGCCCGTTCACTGCTCCGGAGGTCTCCAGCATGACGCACAGCATCGGTATTATCGGCGCGGGCAACATCAGCACGGCTTACCTGAAGATCGCCCGCGAGCTGGGGGTGTTCCGGGTGGCGGCCATCACCGATCTGGATCCGCACCGCGCCCAGGCGCAGGCCAGCGCCTATGGCAGCCGCGCGGTGACCCTGGAGGCCCTGCTGGCAGACCCCGAGATCGTGGCGGTGGTGAACCTGACGCCGCCCGCCGCGCACGCCGCCGCGTCGCTGGCGGCCCTGAACGCTGGCAAGCACGTTTACAGCGAGAAACCGCTGGCGACGACGCGTGCCGACGGTCAGGCCATCCTGGCGGCGGCGCGGGCACGCGGCCTGCGGGTGGGCGGCGCTCCCGACACCTTTCTGGGTGCGGGCCTGCAAACGGCCCGTGAGCTGCTGGACGCGGGGCGCATCGGCCGTCCGGTGGCCGCCACCGCCTTCATGCTGGGCAACGGCCCGGAAGGCTGGCACCCGGACCCCGACTTCTTTTACCAGCCCGGTGCGGGACCATTGTTCGACATGGGACCGTACTACCTGACGGCGCTGGTGAACCTGCTGGGCGGCGTGACCCGGGTGGGCGGCAGCGCCGTCAGGGCGCATGCCGAGCGCGAGATCGGCAGTGGGCCCAGGCAGGGCCAGCGCATCTCGGTCGGCACGCCCACGCACGTCACCGCCCAGCTGACCTTCGGGGCACACGGGGGCGGGCCACACGGGGGAGACGCAGCCGCGGTGGGGCCGGTGGCCACCTTTATAGCCAGTTTTGACGTGCAGGCCAGCGAGGTGCCGCGCATCGAGATCTACGGCACCACCGGCACGCTGAGCCTGCCGGACCCCAACACCTTTGGGGGGCCGCTGCGGGTGCACGCGGCCGGCGAGGAGCACTGGGAAACCGTCGAGTTGACCCGGCCCTTCCAGGACAATGCGCGCGGCATCGGGCTGGCCGACATGCTGGCCGCCACCGAAACTGGCGCCGCCCACCGGGCCAGCGGTGAACTGGCGTACCACGTGCTGGACGTGATGCAGGGTGTACTGGACGCGGCCGAAGCAGGGCGCACCCTGACCGTTCAGAGCCGCGTCGCCCGTCCCGCCGCCCTGAACGCCCACCCGGAGTGGCTGACCCACGGCGTGACGTAAGGGCCACCGCGCCGCCCCGACTTCGGTGCCTGCGGGCGTGCCAGACGGGCTCCGCGTTCCTGCTGCCGGTCCACAGCCCACAAACGCAGCAGCCGAAATGCTTTATCATTACGGTATGAGCGAAACACCCAGCCGCCAATCCGCCAACCGCCAACCCGGGGGCCGCCGCAAGGACGCACCCGCTGCAGCAACGCCGGGAGAGAAGAGCGCTGCAAAGGCGCCCAGTGACGTGACCGGCTTTCAGCGGCTGCTCAGCACCGCCCAGATCGACGCCGACGTGGCCGCCATCGTGGCGGACCCGGCCAGTGCCGACGCCCGGCTGACTGACCTGCTGCGCGCCGCGCTGGACCGCTGGGGCCACGGCCTGCATCACCTGGAGCACCGGGCGGCCCTGACCGACGCGGGCGAGATCCAGTTCTTTGCGGGCAAGACGGTGGTGGGCCGTGCAGGCGAGGACGCCGAGCATCTGGCCCGCAGCTACGCCAGTCTCAGTGCGCCCAATGCTGAGGGCCTGAGCGACTGGAGCGTGCTGGGTGAGGGCTACCGCACGCCCATCCGGAACGCCGCGCAGCTTCGCGTGCTGATCGAGGACGCCCGCGACTTCGAGACCCTGTGGACGCCCGAGCGCGGCCTGTTCCTGCGCCTGTGGCGGCGCACCGAGAACGGCCAGGAGGTCACGGCCACCGAGTACGCCCAGCCAGTCAACGCCGCGCAGCTGCTGGGCGACGCCGCCTGGGACGCGATTCAGGGCATCAAGGACCGCGCCCTGCAGCGCGAGTTGATGGAACGCAGCGCCAAGGGTGGCCTGTTGCAGGCCTTCCTCAGCGCGCGGCACAAGGACGCTGAGCGTCACCTGGGCAGCCTGCCCGAGACGCACTTCACGGTGCAGAGCAACGTGACGCGCCTGACGGGCGCAGATGCCCGCGACTTCGCCGCTGTCCGCGCCGCGCAAAAGGACACCGCCGACGAACTGAAAGCCATGCAGGAACGCGCCGTCAAGGGCATGGTTGACCTGCTTCGCAGCGACCTGCGTTAGGCGGCACCCTCAGCAGACCGCCACGCTGAACGGCTGGAGGGACATCTGATGTGCCTCCAGCTTTTCGTAGTCAACGGAGCGGGGCTACAGACCGCCTCATTCTCAGCGCCACCCGCACTGCCACGACTGCTGGAGCCTACACTCCGAGCAGTTCAGTGGCACTCAGTTCCCGCTCCTGCAACCGTTTGAAGGTGGCCAGCGCCTGGGCCACCACCTGGTCCATGTTGTAGTACCGGTAGGTGGCGAGGCGGCCCACGAAGGTCACGTCTGACCGGGCGCGGGCCAGGGCCTCATATTTTTTATACAGCTCGGCGTTCTCGGGGCGCGGCACCGGGTAATACGGATCCCCTTCCGCCTGGGGGTATTCGTACACCACGCTGGTCCGCTCGTGACGCTGACCGGTGATGTGCTTGAACTCGCTGACGCGGGTGTAGGCGTAGTCATTGGGGAAATTAACGGTGCCGACAGGCAGCAGCTGCGGTGTGTCGTGGGTCTCATGCCGGAACTCCAGGCTGCGGTACGGCAGTCGGCCGAACTGGTGGGCAAAAAAAGCATCGACCGGCCCGGTGTAGATCATGTGACCATGCGGAATCAGGTCCACAATCTCGCGGTAATCGGTGTTGAGCATCACCTTGATGCTGGGGTGAGCCAGCATGCTCTCGAACATGCGGGTGTAGCCGTGCAGGGGCATGGCCTGATAGGTGTCGGCGAAATAGCGGTCGTCGCGGTTGGTGCGGGTGGGCACGCGGGCCGTGACGCTGGCGTCCAGCTCACTGGGGTCCAGTCCCCACTGCTTGCGCGTGTAGCCCCGGAAAAATTTGTTGTACAGGTCGCGGCCCACCTTGCCCACCACCACGTCCTCGCTGGTCCGCACCTGTTCGACGGGCTCGGCCACCGACGCGAAGAACTCCTCGACCTGAAAGGCCGTCAGGTTCAGGCCATACAGCCGATTAACGGTATCCAGATTGATGGGGATGGGCAATTGCTGACCGTCGACGCTGGCCAGCACCCGGTGCTGATAGGGCCGCCATTCGGTAAAGCGGGAGAGGTAGGCAAAAACCTCGGCGCTGTTGGTATGGAAGATGTGCGGGCCGTACGGGTGGATCAGGACGCCCGCGTCGTCGTAGCGGTCATAGGCGTTGCCGCCGATGTGCGGGCGGCGGTCCACGATCAGCACCCGCCGGCCCACGCTAGCCAGCCGCTCGGCCAGCACGCTTCCGGCAAAGCCCGCGCCCACGATCAGGTAGTCGAAGCCGGGGGACACCGGGGGGCTTCCCGCCGCAGGCTCAGTCATCCGAGCCCACCAACTGCGTGTGAACCGCCGGAATGGACAGGTGGGCGTCAGAGGTGGCCGCTGCCTCGATCAGCTCCGCCATCTGCGCCCAGGTGTGGTCCCACGACAGGCCAGCCAGATAGGCATCGGCCCGGCACTGGCGGTCCTGCGCGGCCTGGGTTCCGGCCTCATCCAGCGCGGACTGACACGCGGCCTCAAACGCTGCGGGGCCGTCGGCGATGCGCGCCAGATTCAGGTCACCGTAGGGCCGGACCACGTCGCGAATTCCAGTGGACACGACCGGCACGCCCGCCGCCAGATACTCGGGTGTCTTGGTGGGGCTGATGAACTCGGTGGCCTCGTTGCGGGCAAACGGCAGCAGCGCCACATCCCAGTGAGACAGGTACTCGGGCAACTGAGCGTAATCTTTCATGCCCAGGTAATGGATGTTGGCGGCGCGCGGCAGTTCAGCCGCGTCGATCTTGACCACCGGCCCGATCAGGACGAACTGCCACTCAGGCCGGCGGCTGGCCAGTTCGGCGATCAGCGCGGTGTCGAACCGCTCGTCAATCACGCCGTAAAAACCCAGACGCGGGGCGGGAAGGCTGGCCTGGTCCGCCGGGTCGGTCAGTCCGGCGCGGGCCTGCGAGAAGTGCTGCACCTCCACGCTGGACGCGAAGGGATGCACGTTGGGGTGGCGCTCGGCCTTGGCCTCGTACAGTCGCTGGCCGCCGGTGAACACCACGCTGGCGCGGGCGAACAACTCAGCCTCGCGGGCGCGTAGCTCGGGAGGCGCACCCTTGAAGTTGGCCAGCTCGTCCATGCAGTCGTACACCGTAACGCGCGGACGGAGGCCTGCCGTGACCGGGAGTTCCATGGGGGTGTAGACCCACAGGTCATACTCCACCAGCCCCTCGTCGGCCACCAGGCGGCTGAGCAGCCCGGCGGTGCGGGCCTGGGAGGGTGCAGGCGGGTCCCCGGCCCGGAGATGCGGCGTGCACACTGTCACGACGCCTTCCTGCCGGCACACCAGATGGTCATCGTGCGTCCCGAACACCGGTTCCTCGATGTAGTACACGGCGCGGTCACGGGCCGCGCGGGTCATCAGGTGCTGTGGACGCTGAAACACAAAATCCCAGCGCAGGTGCGCCAGCACGATCAGGGCGGGAACAGAGGCCCCGCGGGGCCCGGCAGACGGGACTGAATACGGCACGGATAAGTTCCCCCCAGGGTAGAAGCGGCGGCTTGTAAGTGGTGTGGACCGTTTTGGGGCCGGTGGCATCGCGGTGGGCCAGGCGTCACATTTCTGCCCCTGTCCAGACGCGGCCACCTGGCACGGTGGCTGGACTATAAGAGGGGGGTCTGAGCGCCAAACGTAACGCAGGTCAAAATTGCGTTCCAGATAGCCTCTAGCTAAAGAATCAGACGGGGAAAGGTAAAGCCCCCATGAGACCGGTGCGGCGCTACGCTTCCGCCAGCCATGGGCATGTTTTCCCCACCGTTCGCTGCGGCCAGTGCCGCCGCCGGCGCCTCTTCCGCCGCCATCGTGGCCATTCCGGCCCGCGAGGAGGCCGCCAGCATCGGGGCCACGCTGCGGGCACTGGGGGCCCAGGTCGACGAGGATGGCCAGCCCTGGCGGGCATTTGGCGTGCTGCTGCTGGTCAACAACTGCGCTGACGGCACCGTGGCCCGCGCACGCGAGGCCGCGCCGGACGGCCTGCGGCTGTGGATTCAGGAGGTCACGCTGCCTCCAGAGCAGGCCAACGTGGTGGGGGCACGCCGGGCGGCACTGGACCGCGCCGCAGCCCTGGCCGGTGAGGGGGGCGTGATCGTCAGCACCGACGCCGACACCCGGGCGGACCCGGCGTGGTTGTGGGCGCTGCTCGCGCCGCTGCGGGCCGGGGCCGACGCGGCTGCCGGGCGCATTCTGCTGGACCGGAAAGGGGCGGCCCTTCCCCCCGAGGTGCGGCGCACCCAGCGCCTCGACGACCTGTACCGCATGGCGGCCAGTGAGCTGGGCGCGCGCCTGGATCCGGACCCCGCCGATCCCTGGCCCCGGCACTGGCAGCACTTCGGCGCCAGCCTCGCTCTGAGCGTGCGGGCCTACCGCGCCGTGGGTGGAGTACCAGCAGTGCCGTGTCTGGAAGACCTGGCCCTGGTTGAGGCGCTGCGCCGCGCGGACCTGACGCTGCGGCACACCCCTGCGGCCCGCGTGTACACCAGCCCCCGCCTGAGCGGCCGGGTGACGGTGGGCCTGTCGACGCAGCTGTCTGAATGGCGACGCGGCCCGGCCGCCTGGCAGGTTCCCGGCGGCGCGGAGGTGGCCGCGCTGGCCCGCGCCGAGGCCGCGTTGCGGGCGGCGTACGCGGGGCAGGGGGGAGGCAACCTGACGCGCCTGTGGCGCACCCAGGCCGGGCCGCTGCTGGCCGCGCTGCGTGCTTCCACCTTCGGGCTGGCGCTGGAGGCCGCACATGCCGCGCGGGTGGCGGGCGACTGGTCAGCCGTCTACCCGCCGGTGCCGGTGGCGCAGGCCCTGACTGAGGTGCGTGACCGGCTGGGGCAGGCCGGGGCCGGTTTGGCTTCGCCCCGGACCGCTCAGCCGCTGCGGGCAAAAGCGTCCAGCCGGTAGCCCCGTTCGCTGTCCCCGTGACGCTCGGCATGCAGGTGGCGCAGACCCCGGCCCACACGCGCCAGCGCGGCGGCGTGGACAGCGTCTCCCGTCTGCGGGTAATCGTGGACGGGCGGCGTCCAGTGGACCAGCAGCAGCGTGCCGTCCAGCTCCAGCCGCGCCAGCACCGCGTCCAGCGCCTGTTCCAGATCGCCCGGTGAGAGGTAGTACAGCACTTCTGAGAGCACGATCAGATCGAAGGGGCCTTGCGGCAGATCCCTGGGCAGCCGCCGTTGCTCGAAGTGAAGGTTGTGGCGGCCCGCGTTGCGCGCCCGTGCCCGTGCCAGGGCCAGCTGGTTCAGGTCCACCGCCCACAGCTGGTCGGCGCGCTCTGAGAGCAGTCCGCTCAGCACGCCGATGGAGCAGCCAACCTCCAGGCCCCGCCGGTAACGTTCACGCGGCAGGGCGGCCAGGGTGCGGGCGTACTTGGCGGCCTCATAGGGGCTGGTGGCAAAGTCCCAGGGGTCTTCACGGGCGCGGTACACGTCGTCGAAGTACCGGTCCGGCAGGGTCACGCGCGGACCTCTAGGCCAGCCGCGGCCGCCTCGGCGTAGCGTTCCGGACCCGCCACCGCCCGTTTGACCATCTCCGGGGCCAGGGTAAAGCCGTCCGGATCGTCGGAAACGCCGCCCAGCTGGGTAACGTGGGCAGCGATGGCCCGGGCCTTGAGGCCACGCGCGGCACCTACCGCAAAGGTCCAGATCCGGGCCTCGTCCGCGGCAGGCCAGTCGACCGCCTCGCCGCGCTCCGGCAGCCACACGGCGTATTCCAGCTGCCGGGCTGCCGGGGGCGCCGCCGCCGTTACCGGCTCCCAGGCCGCCCGGTGGTCGGGGTGGGGGTCACGCCGCCACGGCAGCAGCAGCGTGCCAGGCGGCGCAGCGACAAACGCGCGCGCGACCCTCCGCTGCAGCTCAGCCGGGGCCACCCCCGCCAGCGCGCCGTCGGGCAGGCCCAGCGCGTGGGTCCGGGTGGCCGGCACGCCCAGCAGGGCGAGGCCGGTACGCCACTCGGCCAGACGGGTCCGGGCCAGACGGTCACGCGGGAACAGGCGCGAGTGGGGATGCGAGAACCCGCCGTCGGTCAGCAGCAGGGCGTGGACCTCACGGCCCAAGCTGCCGAGTGCGGCGATCAGGGCCCCGCAACCCAGCGCCTCGTCGTCCGGGTGCGGCGAAACCACCCACACCGGGCCAGCCAGGCGGCGCGGGTCCAGCGGGCTGGTCCGGGCCGCCGTGTTCACAGACCTTCCTCGCCCCACAGGCTGTAGGCACTGTCGGGCAGGTCAGGGGCGTCCAGCACGAATCCTCCCACCTGCAACCGGGCCGCGTCGGGGGCCGGCTGGCGCAGGTACATCCGCAGGTCGCGCACCGCCCGCTCGGCCGGCTGCGGGGCCAGCAGGCCGCGTGCCCCCACCGCCCGCTCCACCGCCTCGCAGGCAGCCAGACAGGCGTCCTCGCTGACCTCGCGGGCCAGGGCAACGTAGGCCAGCACCCGCCCGGGGTCGTCAGGTCCAGCCTGTTCCAGCAGGGCCGCCCCGCGCAGGACGGTTTGCCACGCGGCCTCCAGCCGGGCCGACACCGCGCCGAAGCGCAGCCGCTGAACGTCGTCCCCTGCGCGGCCCAGCCGGCGCAGGACGTCCCGGGCCGACTCCAGCGCGGCGTCGGCGCCGCCCAGCTGCACCGCCAGAAACCGCAGCGCCCCGCCGCCGAACTCCGGCTGCCGGTAGTAGTCGCCCGGCCCGCCGATCACGTCGTTCCCGCCCAGGCGCAGACCTCCCAGGTCGACGCGGAAGCTGACGGTGGGGCGCATGCCCAGCGGGCGCCAGAAATCGGGATCGAAACGTCCACGGGCAACGGCGTGCGGCAGCAGCGCCAGCACCCGTCCGCCGCCCTGCGGCAACTCGGCCGGCAGCAGGGGACGGGTAACGAAGTGGGCGCCTGAGGCGAAGGTCTTGCCGCCGGTCATCCGCCAGGCCTGAGCGCCGCCGTCCGGTTCCAGCCGCAGTCCCGGCGCCTCCTCAGTGTTCCAGACCCCGAACAGCTGGCCGCTGCGGGCGTCGGCGGCGGCGCGCGCGCGCTGCTCCGGATTGCCGTGGGCCAGGATCAGCTGCAGGGCGTTGACGTGGCCCTCGTAGAGCCGGCCCACCGGCAGGCTGGCGCGCCCCACCCGGCGCAGCAGCGCCAGCAGCCGCGTGCCGGCAGCGCCCAGGCCGCCGTGGGTGGTGGGCAGCGTGGCGGTCAGCAGGCCGCTGTCGCGCAGCGCCCCGAACGAGGCGGCGGGAAACTCCCCGTCCTGATCCCGCGCGGCGGCTTCGGCGGCGGTGACCGGGGCAGCGCGGGCGAGGCGGACCAGCAGCTCAGACAGCGGCGCGGGTTCGGCGCTGGCAGGCCGGGCCTCCGCCCCCGCACGGTCCCAGGCCTGCTGGGCCAGCCGGAGCACCCCGGCCAGCGGGGCGTGCTCCGCGCGGCCCCCCAGGGCGTCGGGGTAGTCCCACAGCCCGTTGTGGCAGTGGCGGTCATCGTCCCAGCCAGGGTGGTTGACCACCGGGTACAGGCACACGCCGGCCACCGGCACGCCCGCGTCCCGCGCGGCCTCCACCTCGCTCACCACCAGCTCAAACCACGCGGCGCGGTCCTCACCTTCCGCCCCGGTCTCGGCAAGGACCAGCGGACGGCCGTAGCGGGCATGCACCTCGGCCAGCAGTTCTCGTAGCGGGCGGTGCGCCGGGTGGGTGTGGGCCACTGGCTCACGCCGCTGCGGCTCAGGGTGGTGCCACCACTGGTTGTAGGGGTAGTAGTTGAGCCCCACCACGTCCACGTAGCGCTCCGCGCCGCCCAGCTCGGGGTGCAGCCGGCCCAGCAGCATGTCCAGCGCCTCGAACTGCGCCGCGTGCCCCCGCTCCGCGTCGCCCGCCTCGTCCGGCCGCTCGGGATGGGCCTGCACGCTGATCAAGGGTTCGGCATGCAGGAAGCGCACGCCCGGGTCCACCTCCCGCGCCGCGTCCATGCCCGCGATGACGGCGCGCACCAGCTGCGCCTTGAGGGTCAGGCCCCGGCCCTGCGCGAAGGGGTTGAGATACCCCACGTCCCCGCCGCCCCAGGCCGTGAACGAGATCTCGTTGACCGGGCACAGCCACAGCGTTCCGTCGGTCTGCTCGCGCAGGAACCGCGCCGCCGCCGCCGCGTACCGGGCAAAGGTCTGCGGAAAGTCCGGGGCAAAGGGGTCGACGAAATCCGGGAAGCCGTAGTGCAGCAGGTCCCAGATCACCTCCACACCCGCTCCGCGCGCCGCCGCCGCCTGCGCCGCCACCGAGGCGAAGTCGTACTCGCCGGGCACACGCTCGATCAGGTGCCAGCGCAGCCCGTCACGGGCCGTCCGCAGGCCGCTGGCCGCCAGCCGGCCGTAGTCCTGTTCGGCAAAGCGGTCGTGCGCGGTGGCGTCGATCACGTCGATGCGCCGTCCCGAGGGCCGACGCTGGGTGCTGCACTCGAAGCCGCCCCAGAATGCGGCCTGGAAGGCGGGCGGCGAAGGCGGCGGGGCACCCGGCGCCAGCGGGGGCCGGTCAGGCCCGGCGATGGGGCCAGAATGGGGCAGGGAGACACTCATGGACGCAGCCTGCCGCCCGAAGGGGAGGCGCGGCTGTGGAGCGGATAAATGTTCCTGTAGGTCGTGGCCCCACCAGCGCACCATCCCTCCCATCACCGCACTATCCTGGCCGCATGTCTGCGCGTCCCCTCATCGGCCTGACCACCTCTCACCTGGCGGACGACGCCCCCCGCACCCACAACGGCCTGTCCCGGCGCTACTCGCAGGCAGTCGAGCGGGTGGGCGGCCTGCCCATCCTGCTGCCCAACCAGCCGGACCTGGCCGCCGACTATGCCGGGCGCCTCGACGCGGTGCTGTTCAGCGGCGGCGTGGACGTGCATCCTCGCCATTTCGGGCAGCACCCCCGGCGCGGCATGGGCGAGGTGGACGAGGCGCGCGACGCCTTCGAAACCGCGCTGTACCGGGCGGCCCGCGCCCTGGGCAAACCCGTCCTGGGCATCTGCCGGGGCTTTCAGATGATCAACGTCCTCGAAGGCGGCACGCTGCACCAGCACCTGCCGGACGTGGCGGGGGCGTGGGTGGACCACGCCCAGCGCGTCCACGCCGATACGCTGGGCCACGAGGTCAGCTTCACGCCGGGCAGCCTGCTGGCGCAGACCCACGGCGAGCGGGCGCTGGTGAATTCATCGCACCATCAGGCGGTCGACGAGGTCGCGCCGACGCTACGCGTGACCGCCGTGGCTCCCGACGGCATCGTGGAGGCGGTCGAGGCCGAGGGCGTGATCGGGGTGCAGTGGCACCCGGAAGTGCTGTTCGGCGCGCACCCGCACGCGCTGGGCACCTTCACCGCCTTTATGCGGCTGCTGGCATAATCCGGCTAACGCCAGCTTCTGAGGTCAGGCGGCAGATGCGCCACCTCGTTGAAGGAATCCAGGCTCAGGCGGCCACCCCCGAAGGTAAAGCGCGTGAGGCTGCCGTTACGCACGCGCCAGTTCAGCCGCAGCGCCGCCGCGTCCGGGGCATCCAGGGCCAGCGCCACCATCAGCCCGATCACGCCTCCGCTGGTGAAGGCCAGCACCGACGAGCCGGACGGCAGGCCCAGCACGTGGCCCAGCGCGGCCTGAACCCGAGAGCGGAACGCGGACCACCCCTCGACCTCAGCGTGCGTGACCCGGCCGTCCTGCCACGCCCCGGCAAGCTGCTCCAGCATGGGCTGAAAGGAGCGGTTGCGGTCCGGGGCGTCGCGGCGCTGCTGGAATTGCCGGACGGCCGCCGCGAATTCGGCGTCCTGAGCGGCCAGCAGCGGCGCGAGGTCACGTATCAGGCCGTCTCCGTCGTACTCGGCCAGCCGGTCGTCTTCCACGGCGCCCGGCCAGGGCGGAGGGGCGTCAGCGTCCGCGAAATGCGCGGCTCCAGCGGCGATCTGGGCCGTGCGGCGCTGACGCACCAGCGGGCCGTGCAGCACGTGGGTGGGCACAAATGCCTCGGTGCCCAGCGCCAGCCCCACCGCGCGGGCCTGCTGCTCGCCCAGCCCGGACAGGCGGTCCGTCTCCTGCTCAAACGGTGTCGCCTGGCCGTGCCGGATCAGGATCAGCTCACTCATCGGCCGGCCGGACCTCGCCGGCGTCACCCGTCGCCTCGGCCGAGATGCGCCGCCAGGCCTCGCGGATCAGCCACTCGGCCTGCCCGGCCAGCGGGGCAAAGCGCGGGTCGCTGGTCTGTCCGGCGCGGTAGCGGGCAAAAATCTGGATCACGATCACGGCCAGCTTGAAATGGCCCAGCACCTCGTACCACCGGACCGAGTCGCCCGTCACGTGACGGCCCGACTGACTGGCGTAACGGGCGATGAACTGCTCCCGGTTCAGGAAGCCTGGAAAGCTGGCCCCCACCTCGTTGACGCCCCGGCCCGGCTGTTCGGGCATGGTCCAGTACGTGAGCGTGAGCCCGAGGTCCACCAGCGGGTCGCCCACCGTGGTCATTTCCCAGTCCAGCAGGGCCACCACGTGCGCGGGATCGGTGGGATCGAGCATCAGGTTGTCCAGTTTCAGGTCGTTGTGAACCAGGGTGTGCGCGGACTCCGGGGGGGTCTGCTCCTCGAGCCACGCGATCACCAGTTCGTCGCGCAGTTCTGCCGGCGGTGGCAGGTCGCCGCTGTCTTTCAGCAGCTCGCGCGCCCGCCGCCAGCGCCCGGCCCAGCCGCCCACCTGCCGGGCGTTGAAGCCCTCCGGCTTGCCGATGGCCCGCAGGCCCGCCGCGTCGATGTCCACCGCGTGCAGGGCGGCCAGCGTGTCGGCCACCGCCTCCGACATCTGCCGGGGGGCGTCCGGCAGGTCGCGGTACTCGGGCGGAATGGTGGTCCGCACCACCACGCCGCGCCGCCGCTCCATCAGGTAGAAGGGCGAGCCCAGCAGGCCAGGGTCCTCGACCAGCAGCAGCGGTTCGGGGGCCACGGGCAACACCGGATGAATCTTTTCCAGCAGGTGGTACTCACGGGCCATGTCATGTGCGCCCCTGGCCACCGGCCCCAGCGGTGCGCGGCGCAGCACGTACTCGCGCCCGCCCATGCGCAGCAGGTAGGTCAGGTTGGAAAAGCCGCCGGGAAACTGCGCGACCTCCAGCGTGTCCAGGTCTCCCTCAATCCGGCCGCGCAGCACGTCCCGCAGGATGGTCAGCGGCAGCTCCTCGCCGGACCGCACCGACGACGTTTCCGGCCGGGTCAAGGATGGCCCTCGGTGCGCGGGGCCTCGCCGTCCTTGAAAGCCGCGCCCTGTCCCAGCAGCGCCATGGCCTTGGTCCGCAGGTGACGCATCTTGCTGATCCACTCGCCGTAATCGCGCGCCTTGTTCTGGAAGGATTTCAGGGTGGTGTCGTGGGTGGTGATCAGGAAGCCGTCGGCACGCAGCACCTTCAGGGTCTCTTCCACCAGCACGTCGGTGGTCACGGCAGTCTGCTGCAGGATGGGGGCGTTCTCGATCATGGGCGTCCAGACCCCCTCGGGGCACAGACACGCCACCTTGATGCCCCGGTCCCCGTAGGTGATGGCCAGCCATTCGGCAAAGGCCAGCGCGGCGTGCTTGGTCACGGCGTAGGGCGCGGAGTGCAGTTCGGTCAGCAGACCAGCAGCCGAGGCGGTGTTCAGCAGGTAACCCTCGCCGCGCTCCAGCATGTGCGGCAACAGGTGACGGGCGGCCCACACATGGGACATCACATTCACGCGGTGAATCAGGTCCCACTGCTTGTCGGGTGTCTCCGGACCCTCGCCGATGGCGATGCCGGCATTGGAGCAGAACAGGTCGATCTGACCCTCCTGGCCCAGCACGTTTTCGATCAGCGCCTGGATATCGGCCTCCTGCCCCACGTCGGCAGCCACGAAACGCGCCCCGATCTCCTGCGCCTTCTGCGCGCCCACTTCCGCGTTGCGGTCCGAGGCAATCACGGTGGCCCCCTCCTGCACGAAACGGGTGGCGAGGGCCAGCCCGATGCCCGAGGCGGCGCCAGTGATGACGACTGTCTTGTTGTTCAGTTGCATGGGTGTCTCCTTGCGCGGCTGTTGCCTCTCACCGCCAGAGGGCGCCGGTGGAGAGGCCGGTCATTCCACCAGGCCGTTCCGTCGGCGCCAACGCTTTGATTGTCTCCGGGTTCAGGCCAGACGCCCTAGCTGGACACCGGGGCCACGCCCTCGCGTCCGCGCGCCGCCTCGCCCTGACGGCGCAGTTCTTCCTTGGCCACGGTGCCGATGTGCACGATGTCGGGACCGTCGGCCAGCCGAAGCGTGCGGGCCTGGGCGTACATCATCGCCAGCGGGGTGTCCTGGCTGACCCCCGCACCGCCGAACACCTGAATGGCGCGGTCGATGACGGCCAGCGCCATGTTGGGCGCCACAACCTTGATGGCCGCGATCTGCCCGCGCGCCTCCTTGTTGCCCACCGTATCCATCATGTGCGCGGCATTCATGGTCAGCAGCCGGGCCTGATCGATCTCCATGCGGCTCTGCGCGATCAGCTCACGCACGTGCTGGTGCGCCGCGAGCGGTTTGCCAAAGGCCACGCGGGACGACGCGCGGGCCACCATCAGTTCCAGCGCGCGCTCGGCCTGCCCGATCAGACGCATGCAGTGGTGAATGCGGCCCGGCCCCAGGCGGCCCTGGGCGATCTCAAAGCCCCGGCCCTCGCCCAGCAGCAGACTTGACGCCGGCACGCGCACGTCCTTGAACGTCATCTGTGCGTGGCCGTGCGGCGCGTCGTCGTAGCCGAAGACGGTCAGCATGCGCGTCTTCGTGACGCCGGGGGCGTCCATGGGAATCAGGATCATGCTCTGTTGCAGGTGGCGCTCGGCGTTGGGATCGGTCTTGCCCATGAAGATGCTGACCGCACAGCGGGGATCACCCGCGCCCGAGGTCCACCACTTCTCGCCGTTGATCACGTAGTCGTCTCCGTCGCGCGTGATGCTGGACTCGATGTTGGTGGCGTCGCTGGAGGCGACGTCCGGCTCGGTCATGGAAAACGCGCTGCGGATCTCGCCGTTGAGCAGCGGAATCAGCCACTGGGCCTGCTGCTCGGGCGTGCCGTAGCGGGCCAGCACCTCCATGTTGCCGGTGTCGGGCGCGGCGCAGTTGAAGACCTCGGGGGCCCACCACACCCGGCCCATGACCTCGCACAGCGGGGCGTACTCCAGGTTGGAAAGACCGGGGCCGAAGGTGCCGTCCGGATCGCTGGCCGGAGGCAGGAACAGGTTCCACAGCCCGGCCTCGCGCGCTTTGGGCTTCAGTTCGTCGATCAGCGGCAGGTGCTCCCAGCGCTCTCCCTCGTTGATCTGACGGGTCGCCTCGGCGTCGTTGGGATAGATGTGCTCGTCCATGAAGGCCAGCAGGCGCCGGCGCAGGTCACTGGAGCGGTCTGAAACGTCGAATACGGTCATGGGGGTTCCTCGCTTTGGGGGAGAAGGCTTTCAGAAAGAGGGGCCGGGCGCCGTCAGCGACTGTCTCGCCGTCTGGGCGCCCACTTCATCAGCGGCGGAGGCCGACGGTCACAGGTAGACCCGGAACACACTCTCCGCCGTCGCGGCGGGCCGCTCCTCACCCTCGATCTCGATGGTGTTCAGCACCGTGATCTGCATGAAGCCTGCGCCCTGATCTGCACTTTGCAGGACGGCGCGGTTGCGCAGGCGGCTGCCGACCTTGACCGGCGAGACGAAGCGCACGCGGTTCAGGCCGTAGTTCACGGTCATCTGCGCGCCCTCAATCTGGACTGAGCCGCCGGTGTTCATGAATTCTCCGGCCAGCAGGGAGAGGGTCAGAAACCCATGGGCGATGGTGGTGCCGAACGGTCCGGCGGCGGCTTTCGCTGCGTCAACATGAATGAACTGGTGGTCCCCGGTGGCGTCGGCAAAGGCATCGATGCGCGCCTGATCCACCAGAACCCACTCCGAGAGCGCGACTTCCTGTCCAACCGATGCGGCGAGTTCGCCCGGCTTCATACGACCGTGGCCCCACCGTCCACGGCGATGTTCTGCCCGGTCATGAAGGCGCTGGCGTCGCTGGACAGCAGCAGGGCCAGCCCCTTGAGGTCTTCCGAGCCGCCCAGCCGGTGCATTGGCGTGGCTTCCAGAATGGCCTGCTCGCCGTAGGCCAGCGTGCCCTTGGTCATCTTGGTGGGAAAGTAGCCGGGGCAGATGCTGTTGACCGTCACGCCCTTGTCGGCCATCTCGGCCGCCAGCGCGCGGGTAAAGTTCACCAGCCCGCCTTTGGAGGTGTTGTAGGCCAGCGTGGCGGCCATGCGCGGGTCATTGCCCTGCAATCCGGCGACGCTGGCGACATTGACGATGCGCCCGCCACCGCGCGGCAGCATGCAGCGATTCAGCACGCTTTGGGTGATCAAAAAGGTGCCGTTGAGATTGACGTTCATCACCTTCAGCCACGCGTCCAGTGGGTGTTCGGCGGTCGGCGCACCCCAGGTGGCCCCGGCATTGTTCACCAGGATGTCGATGCTGCCCACCTCGGACACGATCTTCTCGACGGTGGGATCGATGCTGGCGAAGTCACCCAGATCATTGGCGTAGACGTGCACCGTGATGCCCAGTCCCTCCAGGTGGGTCCTGGCCTCGTCCAGCTCGTTCTGCTTGCGGGCGGTCAGGACCACGGTGGCCCCGTACTCGCCCAGTGCCTCGGCGATCTGCAGACCCAGGCCGCGCGAGCCTCCGGTGATGAGGGCGGTTTTCCCGCTCAAGTCAAACAACTGTTTCAGGGCCACGGTTGACCTCCTGTGGGGTGGGGTGAGGAAAAGATCAGGTTGCAAAAACGGACCCCCCCAGCATAGGCCAAAATTTACGTGCGCGTCAATTTTGAACGTCCAGGGACATCCCAGCCGCAAGGCACCTGAGTCCTTAAGTAGTCCGCATCACAAGTTAAATATCCGTGATTCACATGGCCCTTGTGTGAGGTACTTCATACCGCACATGCGGCACTCTATCCAGGCCTGCAAATGTAAGAGTTCTGTGTAGCAATGGTGAATATCGTCACCGCCACAGCCCCAATTCTGACGTGGACCCTGCGACTCCTCCGCTCAGAAGTTATGACCGGCACGGCCACCGGCCACCGGGACCCCACCCGAATGTGCTGCAGGCACAAGACCCACAAGGAAGGCACCCACATGGCAAAAATCCTGATCGTTGACGACTCTCCCTCCGACATCCGCTTTATGACCGAGGCGCTCAAGGGCAGCGCCCACGAGTGCGTGTCCATCACGGATGCCCAGCAGACCGAGGCCACCGTGGAGGCCGAGCGCCCCCAGCTGGCGCTGCTTGACGTGGTGATGCCCGAGCGCAACGGTTACGAGACCCTGCGCGCGCTCAAGAAGCTGCCTGCGGCCGAAGGTATGAAGGTCATCTTCGTGAGCAGCAAGGGTGCGGAGACCGATGTGAAGTGGGGCATGCGGCAGGGTGCGGTGGACTACCTGATCAAACCCTACACCCCCGAACAGCTCCTGAGCCTGATCGCCCGGCACGTCTAAGCTCCGTGAACCTGCCCACGACGTCCGAGACCTACCTGCTGTTCCGCAGCGGGGAGCGCACCCTGGCCCTGCCCACGCGGCAGACCCGCCAGGTGCTGCCCCTGGGACAGGTGTCGCCGCTGCCGGCCAGCGGCGGCAGCCTGCTGGGGCTGTCCGGCGCCCTGGGCCGCGCCGTGCCGGTGGTCAACCTGGCCGCCATGCTCGGCAGCGGCCCCGCCGGCCAGCAGGCAAACGGCAGCGTCCTGGGCCTGCTGTGCGAGGACGCGGGCGAGACGCTGCTGCTGCCCATCGACGAGGTGATCGGCAGCGCGAGCGCCGAGACGTCGCCGCAGGTGGCGCCGCTGCTGACCGAACGCGAGTTCGGCAAGCACGCCGCGGCCCTGCTGGGGCTGAGCGCGCTGATCGCGGCCGTCGGCGGCCGAATGCAGTCCGTCTGAACCCGGCCGGGTCCTGCCCGCCGCCTGCCGCGCTGCCCTTACCCGCACTGCCGTTTCCCGTCCACCCGCACCGCCAAGGAGCCCGCCCATGTCGCAAAACGCCCGCCTAGATCCCACCCTGACCCCCCCACCGGCCCGCACCGCCGCAAAAACGCGTCCCAGCCCTAGCCGCGCCGGCCGCGACCTGCTGGGGCGTATCAGTGTGGGACAGAAGCTGGCCCTGACGGCAGGGCTGTTTGCGCTGCCCATCACCGCCCTGCTGTTTCTGACGGCCAGCGGCCGGCAACAGGACATCCGCTTCACCGAGCGCGAACTGAGCGGCGCCCGGCAGATCGAGGCCTACGGACAGTTCCAGTCCGCCATCGCCGAGTACGTCGGGGCCAGTGTGGTCAGCAACAAGACGGCGGCGGCGGCAGCGGCAGCCACGGCCGGCCAGGCCCTGGAGACGCTAAAGCGCGACACGGCTGCCAGGGGGCTCACCGTCAGCCAGAGCGCGTTCACCGATCTGGGCGAGGAATGGGCGCAGCTGCGCGACGCCGACGCCGGGCCGCAGGGCACGTTCGCGGTCTCGGACTTCAACACCTTCACCAGCGAGTCGCTGCTGCCCCGGCTGGAAACGCTGCTCACCGAGTCCAACCTGGTGCTCGACCCCACCGCGTCCTCGTATTTCGCCGTCCAGAGCGCCCTGGTCTATCTGCCTGAAGTTCGCGCGCGACTGTCCACGCTGGCCCTGCTGGCCGAGGCCATCAACCGGATGGAGGACCAGTCGGCGCTGCTCAGCATTCTGCTTCCGCAGTACCGCGACGCGGCGATCCGCGCCGGCGTGGCGCTCGACGCAGCCTTCGGCGCCGCCGATCGCGCCGCAGCGCAGGACCCCAGCCTCAAGGGAACGCTGGGGCAGGCCATGGCGGGCCTCAGTGACGTGCGTCTGCTGCTCAGCGGCAGCGCCGGCCGGGACAACATGAACCTGGCCTCGGAGCGTCTGGACCCCAAGGACATCGAAAACGCGGCCCGACTGGTCTCGGCCGCCATCGGCACCGGCGCGCAGGAGGTCAAGCGTCTGCTGGGCGCACGCGCCGGCGTGGAGCGCCGCAGCATGTTCCTCGAGCTGCTGGTGGCCGGGCTGATTACGCTGTTCGCGGCGCTGGTGCTGCTGGCCGTGGCCCGCGCCATCACCGGCCCGCTGCGCCGCCTGACCGAGTCGGCCCGCGCGCTGGAACAGGGCAACCTGAATGTGGACGTGCCCATCACCTCCCGCGACGAACTGGGGCTGGTGGGTCAGGCGTTCAACGCCGCCACCGCGACGCTGCGCGTCAACCGTGACCGGACCGAGCAGGAGGCCATGGACGCCCGGCGCCTGCAGAGCAACGTCAGCGCGTTCCTGGACGTGACCATGAAGATCGCCGACGGCGACCTGACGGCGCGCGGCCGGGTCAGCGAGGACGTGCTGGGCAACGTGGTGGACTCGATCAACCTGATGACTGCCGAGCTGGCCGACGTGCTGGGCGACGTGCAGCGCGCCTCGGCGTCGGTGACCGGCGGGTCGCAGGCCATGCTGAGCTCCACCGAACAGATCCGCCAGGGCACGCTGATCACCACCCAGGAAACGCAGCGCGTGACCACGCAGGCCCTGGCGATGGCCACGGCCATCCGGCAGATGGCCGCGATTGCCCAGGCCTCGGCCGACTCGGCCCAGCGCGCGCTGATCGCCTCCGAGACCGGGCAGCAGGCCGTGAGCGGCACCCTGCAGGGCATGGAGGCCATCCGCGAGTCCTCGCGCAGCGTGTCGGACCGCGTGCAGTCTCTGACCAGCCGCTCGGAGCAGATCGAGGACATCGTGGACTCGATCAGCCACGTCGCCAGTCAGGTCAACCTGCTGTCCCTGCACGCCAGCATCGAGGCGGCGGGCGCAGGCGAGGGCGGCAAGCGCTTTGCCGTGGTGGCCGAGGAAATCCGCGAACTGGCCGACCTGTCGACCGAGGCCACCGCGCGCATTGCGACGCTGATCGACGGAATTCAGGGCGACGTGCGCGGCGTGGCGCTGGAGATGCAGTCCAACAACGCGCATGTCGAGCGGGGCTACGTGGTGGCTGGCCAGGCCGGTGAGGCGCTGCGCGAGATCGGCGAGCTGGCCGGGGTCACCGCCCACTTTGCCCAGAACATCTCCGACGCCGCGCGCGAACAGGTGCAGGAAGTGCAGAACATGAGCGGCGCCGTGGGGCAGATTGCCGCCGTGGCGCAGCAGTCCCAGCAGTCCGCCGAGGAAGGCCGCGATGTGGCCGAGCAGCTGCGCGCCCTGGCCGACCGCTTGGGCAGCAGCCTGACCCGCTTCCGTCTGCCGGGCTGAGTGCCGCTGTCCCCGCACCGTCCCTGACCGCCAGCCCTGATCCACCGCTTTTCCCCACCCCAGCAAAGGAGCCCGCCCATGTCCCAGAACGCCCGTCTCGATCCCTTCCTGAATACCGCCCTGCCCAAGCAGGGGCGCCGCAAGGCCGCCACCGCCAGCGCCCAGAACCGCAGCAGCCTGCTGGGCCGCATTGGCGTGGGGCAGAAGCTGGCCCTGACCGCCGGCATCTTCGCGCTGCCCATCACGGCGCTGCTGGTGCTGGCCGTCAGCGGCCGGCAGCAGGACATCAATTTCATTCAGCGCGAGCAGGCGGGCGTGGCCCAGATCGCCGACTACCAGCGCTTTCAGACCGAGCTGGCCAGCTACGTTGACGCGCGGATCCGGGGCAAGAACGGCAATGCGACCGGCGCGCAGGCGGCGGCCACGCAGGCCCTGGCCGCCCTGGAACAGGGTGCCGGCGCCGCGCGGCTGCCCAACACCCAGACCACGGTGACTCAGGTGGCCGAGCAGTGGACGCAGCTGCAGGCCAGCGACCTTGGCCCCAGCGGCCTGCTGCTGGCCTCCAGCTACAAGCAGTTCTACGACGATCAGGTGCTGCCCAGCCTGGACGTCCTGCTGCAGGAGTCCAACCTGCGCCTCGACTCCACCGCCACCTCATCGTTCGCCATTCAGGCCGCCCTGATTCGTCTGCCCGAGGTGCGCGCCCGGCTGGCCGCCCTGACCGCCCTGGCCACCTCGCTGGAAACCGTCAAGAACCAGCCGGACCTAGTAGACATCATCGCGCCGCAGTACCGCGACCTGGCGGTGCGTGCCGGCGTGGCGCTCGACGAGGCGTTCAGCGCCATCAAGCGCGCCGAGGCCCAGGACGAGAGCCTGACCCCCACCCTGGGCGCGGCCATCCGCAACCTGGAGCCGACGCGCCAGGCCATTGCCACGGCGGCCAACGCCGACCTGCTGCGCAGCGTCGAGCAGCGCGCCAACCTCAAGAGCCTGCAGAGCGCTGCGGCGCAGACAGCCGCCGCCATTACCCTGGGCAGCGAGGAAGTCAACCGGCTGCTGGGTGACCGCCTCGCCGCGCAGCGCAGCGGCCAGCTGCTGGAGCTGCTGGGCGTGGCGCTGCTGACCCTGCTGGCCGCCCTGCTGCTGGTGGCCGTGAGCCGCGCCATCATCAACCCGCTGAGTCAGCTAGCCCACTCGGCGCGCCTGCTGGCCAGGGGGGAATTCGGCCAGACCGTGCAGGTCAACAGCCAGGACGAGCTGGGGCTGGTGGCCGGGGCCTTTAACGACGCCTCCGCCCAGCTGCAGAGCAACCACGAGAAGGCCGAGCAGGAACGGCTGGAGGCCACGCGCCTGCAGAGCAACATCAGCGCGTTTCTGGACGTGACCATGGACATCGCCGACGGTGACCTGACGGCGCGCGGCCAGGTCACCGAGGACGTGCTGGGCAACGTGGTGGACTCGATCAACCTGATGACCGCCGAGCTGGCCGACGTGCTGGGCGACGTGCAGCGCGCCTCGGTCTCGGTGACCGACGGGTCGCGGGCGCTGCTGGTGACCACCGAACAGATCGGTCAGGGCACCCAGCTGACCGCCGCCGAGGCCGCCCGCGTGGCCACGCAGGTGCAGACCGTGACCGCCGCCATCCGTGAGGTGGCGCAGCAGGCGCAGAACTCCGCCGAGACCGCGCGTGCGGCGCTGCTGGCCTCCCAGCAGGGCCAGGAGGCCGTGACCGGCACCCTGGACGGCATGCAGAACATCCGCCGCGAGGTGCAGGGCGTTGCCAAGCGCATCAAGGGCCTGGGCGACCGCTCGCTCGAAATTCAGGAAATCGTCGACACCATCTCGCAGATTGCCCGGCAGACCAACCTGCTCGCGCTGAACGCCAGCATCGAGGCGGCCGGCGCCGGGGAAGCGGGCGGACGCTTCAGCATCGTGGCAGACGAGGTGCGCAAGCTGGCCGACACCTCCGGGCAGGCCACCGCGCGCATCGCCGCCCTGATTAAGAACGTGCAGGCCGAGATCCAGGACGTGATCGTGAGCGTGGAAGACGGCACCCGTGAGGTGGAGCAGGGCTACCGCGTGGCCGGCACCGCCGGGGAACGCCTGCGCGAGATCGGCGCGCTGACGCAGCAGTCCGCCCAGCTGGCCGAGGCCATCGCCACATCGCAGCAGGCACAGGTGCAGGGCATCGAGGAGATGGGCAGCGCGGTGCAGCAGATTGCCGCCGTCGCCCGCGAATCGCAGGACTCCGTGACCCAGGGCCGCACCGCCGCCGAGCAGCTTCAGACGCTGGCCCAGAAACTCAGCGCCAGCCTGACGCGCTTCCGGCTGCCGTCCTGATCGGCATCCAAAGGTCAAGGGGGAAAGAGCGATGCCACAGGAAAGAGCCATGAGCACCACACAACAGCGCAGCGAGAACAGTGACCTGCTGGGCGGGTTCCTGCAGGAGGCCGGTGAGGTGCTGGCCGAGATGGACGCCGGGCTGGGCAGGCTGCGCGCCGCGCCTGCCGGGCCGGACGACGCCGCGCACCTGGGCGGGGTGGGCCTGCTGGCCCACCGCCTGCGCGGCAGCGCGGCGCTGTACGGCTTTCCGCAGCTGTCCAAGATGGCCGCGCTGCTCGAGCGCATGCTGGAGTCCAGGCCGCTGCTGACCGGCGAGGCGCGCGCCGCGTACCTCGCGCTGCTGGGCCAGTCTCACGCCACCCTGGGTACGGGCCTGGAGCGCATCCTGCGCGGCGACGGCGAGAGTGACCTGGGTCTGGCGTTTGCGCGGGCCGGCGGCGCCGCCGGCCTGCAGGCCCTGCTGCGCAGCCACCCGGCCGCCTTCGCCCCCCGCCCCCCCGAGGACGCGCGCCGCCTGGCTGTGATGGACACGCCGGTGTCTGACTCCGACGCGGCGCTGACCTCGGTGCTGGAAGGCGAACTGAGGCAGTTTCACCGCGAGAATGCCGAGGTCTGGTCCTACTTCGCCCCTGAGGTGCGCGAGCATCTGGGCAGCCTGCGCGCGCAGCTGGACAGCGCGTCGGCAGACAGCCCGCCTGACCTGGACGTGATGTTCCGCGCCGCCCACACCGTCAAGGGCAGTTCCTACATGGTGGGACTGCCGGGCCTGGGCGACTTTGCTCACGGCCTGGAAGACCTGCTGGGCGGCGTCCGCGACGGCGCGCTGCACCTGGACAGCGCCGCCCGCGACGTGATGGAAGCCGCCCTGGGCGGCATGGACCAGATTCTGGAAGTGGCCGAAGGGGGCGCCGCCACCGGATACCTGGACCGGACCCTGGCCATGCTGAGCGCCCGAATGGCGGCGATGGCCGGCGGTCACGGGCCAGTCCCCGCTGAGCTCGTGGCGGCGCCCGCGCCCACCACGGTGGCGGCCCCCACGCCCGAAACTTCGCCTGGCCGTCAGGAGACCGCCTCGATCCGCATTCCGTCGCGCCAGATCGAGGCATTGATGGAGCAGATGGGCGAGCTGGTGACGGTGCGCTCGCGGCTGGGGCAGACGCTGGCCCGCCTCGACGACCTCCAGGGCGCCATGCAGGACTCGCAGGGCCGCTTCCAGCGTACTGTGCGCGATTTTGAGGAACGGCACCTGAACCCCGACATGGTGCGCGCCGCACCGGACCGTCCCGCGCCGGGCAGCGAGGCCAGCATGGGCGGGGCCAACCTGACACAGCAGTTCGACGAGCTGGAATTTGACACCTACAACGACCTGAACATTCTGGCACGCTCGATCACCGAGCTGAGCGCCGACTTCGCCGAGGTCCGCCGCCGCCTGTCGGGCAACGTGACCGAACTGCAGGGCGACAACGAGCTGTTGGGCAAGCTGCTGCGCCGGCTGCGGCTGGACCTGACCCAGACCAGCCGGGTGGCGTTCTCGCAGGCCGCGTTCCGGCTGCGGCGCTGGGCCCGCGAGCACGAGGACCGCTTTGAATTCATCAGCGAGGGCGAGGACGTGCGCGTGGACAGCGCCTCGCTGCAGCGCCTGATCGACCCCCTGATGCACCTGATGACCAACGCCCTGCACCACGGTGTGGGCAGCGCCGAGGCGCGCGCCGCTGCGGGCAAACCCCTTCGCGGCCAGGTGTGGCTGCGGGCCGCCGAGCGTCAGAACTTTCTGGAAGTCAGCGTGCAGGACGATGGCCAGGGCCTGGACCTGGACGCCATCGGCAACCGCGCGCTGGAAAAGGGCCTGCGGTCCGTGCAGGAGCTGAGCCAGATGAGCGACGAGGACCGGGCGCGGCTGATCCTGCTGCCGGGCCTGTCCACCGCCGCCGCCGTCAGCACCGCCGCCGGGCGCGGCGTGGGCATGGACGTGGTGGCCACGGCCGCCCGGCAGCTGGGCGGGGAACTGCTGATTTACACCCGGCGCGGCGCCGGCACCACCTTTACCCTGCGCCTGCCGGTCACGCGCCGCGTCATCGACGTGCTGCCGGTGCAGGTGGCCGGCGTCGAACTGGGCTTTGCGGTGGGCAGCGTGCGCGCCCTGCGCGAGCTGCGTGTCGATGAGATCCTGTTCGGGGACGCTGGGCCGGAACTGGGCTTCGAGGGCCATACGGTGCCGATCATCGACCTGCGCGCAGTGTGGGGCCGGCCGGAGGGCGGCGAGCATGAGGAGACGTTCCGGCTGGTGGTGCTGTCCACGCCCACCGGGGAACTGGCCGCGCGCGTCGACGACTTCGGGCAGATCGAGGAAGTCAGCGTGACGCCGCTGGGCGGCCTGCTCAGCGGGCTGGACTACCTGTCCGGCACGGCCCTATCAGCCGCCGGGCACGCCTTCCCGGTTCTTGACCCGACCGGCCTGGGCCGCCTGGCCCGCCGCCCGCAGGACTTCCTGCAGTCGACCGGCGCAGCCGGCGCCTCTGCGCGGCGCACCCGCATCCTGCTGGTGGACGACTCGCTGAGCGTCCGGCGCCTGGTGGGCCGCATGCTGGAAAACGGCGGCTACGCGGTGGTCACGGCCAACGACGGCCAGGAGGCACTGGACCTGCTGCAACAGGACGCCGACTTCGGCGCGGTGGTCAGCGACCTGGAAATGCCGCGCATGAACGGCTACGAGCTGCTGTCCGCCGTGCGTGCCCGGCCCGCCACCGCCGCACTGCCGCTGATGATCATGACCACCCGCGCCGGCGAGAAACACCAGCGGCTCGCGCTGCAGCTGGGAGCCAGCGACTACTTCACCAAACCGGTGGGCGAGGCCCTGCTGCTGCGCCGCATCGGCAGCGTGCTGGCCGGCGTGGCGGCGCAGGCGGCGGGCGCATGACCGCGTTTCAGACTGGCCTGTCGGTGCTGACCGTGCTGAACGATTCCTCGCGCGCCGCGATGTACGGTCACCTGGCCGCCCTGGCCGGCGTCACCGTGATCCAGGCCGACGGCGCGCTGCACGCCCTGACCCAACTGGAGCGCACCCCGGTGGACGCCATCATCTGCGACGCGCAGATGTCGGACATGAGCGGCGCGGAGTTCCGCAGCATCCTGCAGCACGACGCCCACACCGGGGACCTGCCGGTCTACCTGATCGGAGACGAGGTGCCCGGCGTGTCCGGCCTGAGCGGCCCGGCCGGCCCGCAGGTGCTGGCCGAGGCGCTCGACGCGCTGGGGGTCAACGGCGCCGCGTATCCACTGCCGCTGCGGGCCACCGCTGCGCCGCAGCTGTCGGGCCAGCTCGATCCGTTCAGCCTGACCGAATTCCTCAACTGGGCCGCGGAGCTGGCGTGCAGCGGCCACTGGCTGGTCACCGTCAGCGCCGGCGGCAGCCCGCCCTGCAGCGGGCACCTCACCATGACGGTCGGCCGCCTGACCTACGCCGAGTTCGCGGGCCTCGCCGGCCGCGCCGCCGTGCTCGAACTCCTGCGCCGCAGTGAGCGCGGCGTCGGCCAGTTCCGGTTTTACGACTGCGCCGATCTGCCGGCCGGCCGCCAGCCGGATCTTGCCGCCTCGACCCCCCGGCTGCTGATGGAACTGGCCGTGGACCTCGACGAGCTTGGGCTCGGCGGTCCTACCGGCCGCCGGCACTGATCGCCCACTCCAATTTCCCAAGCCGTCCCCAAAGGAACCCCATGCCCCAGATTTTTATCGTTGACGACAGCATCAGTGTCCGCAAGGCGCTGGAGATCACCTTCAAACGCCACGCGCTGGATTCCTTCAGCGCCGTCAGTGCCGAGCACGCCCTGGAGACCCTGGCCGGCGATCCGCATTTCGACCTGCTGATGGCCGACGTGATCATGCCGGGCATGAGCGGCCTGGAACTGTGCTCCGAGCTTCGCCGTGACGCCCGCTTCGACCACCTGCCTATCGTGCTGATGAGCGGCAACGTGGACGACGAGATCCGGCGTCAGGCGCGCGAGGTCGGTGCCAACGGTGTGTTGCGCAAGCCCTTCAGCCCCGACGAACTGATCCCGCTGGTCGAGGGCCTGCTGCGCGCCGCTGAGGACAGCATGGCCGCGGAACCCGAACCCGCCGCTGAACCCGCCGCGCCTGAGGCTGCGCCCGAGAGTGTCCCCAGCCAGCTTGACCGCTTGGTGGCCGAGTACCGCCGCCGCAGCGACGTGGAAGACCTGATTGTGCTGGACGCCCACGGCCAGATCATGCTGGCCGGCGGCGAACCGGGTTCGCCAGGGGCTGCCGAGCGCCTGCCGATGTACGCCCGGCACTTCGTCGCCACTGCCAGCGTCATCGGCCAGCATCTGCTGGGTGACGCGTTGCAGTCGGTAACCCTGCGCTACGCGGGCCGCGAGGCCACCTTCCATCCGCAGGACGGGCACCTGGTCATCGCCCTGACGCGCCTGGACCTCAAGACGCTGAACTAGCGCCCGCGCCGCGCAGATAGGCCCCCACTTCAGGCCCGCCGCAGGGTGACCCGGTGGGGGCCAGCGCCTGCATAACCCTTCGGGGACCAGCAGACCGGAAATTGACTACAGTAGCCAGATGATGTTCAGTTCCGGCACGACAGATCCCCTGATGCTGCAAGAAGCCCGACAGACCCCCGCCGTGATCGCGCGGCAGCTCTCGGAGAACGCGCAGGCGGCCGGGGCGCTGGCAGAGGTGCTGCGGGAGCGCCGTCCGGCCTACGCCGTGACCATCGCGCGCGGCAGCAGCGACCACGCCTGCACGGTGCTGAAGTACGCGCTAGAAACCGAGCTGTCGCTGCCGGTGGCGTCGCTGGGGCCCAGCGTTCACACCCTGTACGGCGCGCGGCTGGACCTGCGCGGCGCGCTGGTGATCGCCGTGTCGCAGAGCGGGGCCAGCCCGGACGTGGTGGAAAATGTCCGCATGGCGCGGGAGGGCGGCGCCCTGACCGTGGCGCTGGTTAATGTGGAGGACAGTGACCTGGCGCAGGCGGCCGAGTTTACCCTGCCGCTGCGCTGCGGCGAGGAGCGGGCGGTGGCGGCCACCAAGAGCTACCTGGCCAGCCTCACGGCTTTTCTGCCGGTGATTGCGGCGCTGGGGCCCGACGGCCGACTGCAGGCAGCGCTGGACCGCCTGCCGGAGACGCTGCAGCGCACGCTGGAACTGGAGGACGCCGCCAACGCTCTGGCCGCGCGCTACAGCTTCGCCCAGAACCTGCTGATCCTGGCCCGCGGCCTGCACTACGGCGTGGCCCAGGAAGCCGCGCTGAAGCTCAAGGAAACGTCGGGCATCCACGCCGAGGCCTACAGCGCCGCCGAGTTCAGCCACGGCCCCAAACGCCTGCTGGCCGAGGGCCTGCCCCTGCTGGGCTTCTCCTCAGCCGACGCGGCGTGGCCGGCCACCAGCGCGGCCTACGGTGACCTGCGCGCAGGTGGGGCTGACCTGCGGACCCTGGGGCCGGCAGCCGGCAGCACCCTGCAGACGCCCGGCACCGGGCACGGCCTGACCGACACGGTGCCCAGCGCCCTGGCGTTTTACCTGTTCGCCGCGCACCTGGCGCTGGGCCGGGGCCTGAACCCCGACGCGCCCCCGCTGCTGAGCAAGGTGACCAGGACGCGCTGAGGGCCTACTGGGCGGCCAGCAGCGTGTTGCCCACCGCCCGCCGCAGCCCCTGAATGTCGAGGCGGCCGTGGCGGGTGGGGTGGACGCGGTTGGTCAACAGGGTCCACCCCAGCCCGCGCGCCGGGTCCACCCACACCCCGGTCCCGGTAAAGCCGGTGTGTCCGAAGGCCGCCGGGCTGGCCAGACTGCCGCCGCTCCAGCCGGGCTGCGCGGCCACAAAGGCCAGCGTGCGTCCCGGCGTCTGAATCCGCGTCGCCTCGGCCTGGGCGGCAGCGGACAGCCAGCCGCCGCGTAGCAGCAGCTCGGCCTGCGCCAGCACGCCCCCCAGCGTGCCGAACAGCCCCGCGTGGCCGGCCACGCCGCCCTGCGCCGCCGCGTTCTCGTCGTGCGTCTCGCCGCGCAGCAGGCGCCCGCGCCACGCACAGATCTCGGTGGCGACGCTGTGGGCCGGGTCCGGGGCAAAGGTCAACCCGTCGTCCAGTGCAAAGTCGCGCAGCGCGTGGCCCCGCAGTTGCTCCAGCACGCGTCCCAGCAGCATGTAGCCCAGATCGGAATACACCACCTCTCCCGGCGGCTGCATGGCCCACGGCTCCTGCATCAGGCGGGCGCGAATCGTTGCGGCCTCGCCCCAGGTGTAGAGCGGCGCCCAGGCCGGCAGCCCCGCCGTGTGTGTCAGCAGTTCGCGCAGGGTGCGGGATTTCAGCGGCGTGTCCTGCATCCAGCCCAGTTCAGGCAGGTGCGCGGCCACCGTGTCGTCCAGATCCAGTCGGCCCTGTTCAGCGGCGCGCAGCACCTGACGCGCGGTGAACAGCGGCTTCGTCAGACTGGCAAGATCGAATAGGCCATCCTGCTCCAGTGGGATCTGCCGGGGCTGAAGCTGGGCGTGGCCGAGCGTCAGGGTGCTGCGCTCGCCCGCCGCGTTGACCACGCCCAGGGCGGCGCCGGACAGCCCACCGGTCTGAACCGCGGCTTCCAGCAGCTCGCGCGTGCGATCGGGAATCATGGTTGGCCTCCAGTGCGGTCTTCCAGCACGGCGCGGGCGTGGCCGCGGTGGGCGTCCAGGCGGGCCGTGGCCGCGGCGGCACCGACGCCCAGCAGCAGCATCACGACGGCGGTCTTGACGCTTCCGCCGCTCTGTGCCAGGGCTGCGGTGGCGCTGGCCTCATCGGCCCCGGTGGCGTGGCACACCAGGCGCACCGCCCGGCCCTCCAGCTTGGCGTTGGTCGCCCGCACGTCCACCATCAGGTTGCCGTAGACCTTGCCCAGGCGCACCATCACGGCGCTGGAAAAGGTATTCAGCGCGATCTTCTGAGCGGTGCCGGCCTTCAGGCGGGTGCTGCCGCTGATCACTTCCGGGCCGGTGTCGAGCAGCACCGGGCAGTCCACCGCCGCCAGCAGCGGCGTGCCGGGATTGTTCGATACGCCCACCGTCAGGGCCCCGGACAGCCGCCCCGCGTCCAGGGCGCCCAGCACGTACGGCGTGGTACCACTGGCGGCAATGCCGATCAGCACGTCGTCGGGACCAACCCCGGCGGCCCCCACGTCTGCTGCGCCGGCCGCCCGGTCATCCTCGGCGCCCTCCACCGCCTCGCGGATGGCGCGGCTGCCGCCGGCGATCAGTGGCACGGCCCGTTCGGTGGGCCACGAGAACGTCGGGGTCAGCTCGGTGGCGTCCAGCACGCCCAGGCGCCCGCTGGTGCCGGCGCCCGCGTAGACCAGCCGTCCGCCGCGCTCCAACCGGGGCAGGGCCAGCTCCACGGCCCGCGCAATCGCGGGTGCCGCGGCCTGCACCGCCGTCACCGCGCCGCGCTGATCGTCGGCCAGCACACGCACCAGGTCGGGGACCGCCAGCCGGTCCAGATCCGGGTGGTCGGGATGGACGCCCTCGGTGCGGCGCGGATCGGGCGTCACGCGCCGTCCCCGTGCAGTTCCATCACGAAGTCGTAGCGGTCACCGCGGTAATGCGCGCGGGCGTACTCGACGGGCCGCCCGCCCTGGGTCCACGACACCCGCTCGGTGGCCAGCAGCGCCGCGCCGGGCGCGATACCCAGCAGCTCGGCCAGCCCGTGATCGGCGCTGACGGCCCGCAGGTGCCGGATGGCGCGCACCGGCTGCAGCCCCCGGCCGCCCAGCAGGGCATACAGGCTGGCGTCGGTCACGTCCTCGCGGCGCAGCTCGCCCACCAGCGCGGCGGGCAGGGTGCTGTACTCCACCGCCAGCGCCTCGCCATCGGACGTCCGCAGCCGCCGGACGCGGTACACCTGCTCGCCGGGCGCCAGGGCCAGGCTCATGGCCTCCTGGGGAGACGGACGGGCCAGCTCGAAGCTCAGCACCCGCGCCCCCGGCACCTGCCCCCGCGACCGCACGTCGTCGGAAAACGAGCTGAGCAGCCCCAGGGGGCGGCTGGGGCGCTCCTCGGCGCTGGGCGGCGTGACAAAGGTGCCGCTGCCGTGCTTGCGCGTCAGCAACCCCTGCTGGGCCAGCAGCGCCAATGCCTGGCGCACGGTCACGCGCGACACGCGCAGACTGGCGGCCAGCTCGCGCTCGGCGGGCAGGGCGCTGCCCCGGCGCAGGTCACCGCTGTGAATCCGCTGTTCCAGCCCCTGGGCAACTTGCATGTAGACCGGCAGGGAGCTGGCACTGTCGAGCACGATGGCCCAGGGTGGCGTGGAAACGGACATTACAAAGAACATACCACCCTCAGACCAATTGGCAAACCACTTGCCATTGGACCCAAAGTGGTATTAAGCTAGGGCGGCGAAACCACAACCCACCGGCTCCCATCTGGAGCCTCAATCATCCCCATCCCTCCGGAGGTCCACATGCATCCATCTTCCCTTCCCCCTGTCACGCTCCGCCCCGGCAAGCGCCGGACTGGCCTGGCCCTGATGACCCTGGCGCTGCTGGGCGGCGCGCTGGCCGCCCCCAAGAAGGTGGACGGCTATAGTTCGCTGGGCGTGGTCAAGGGCAAGCCCGGCGGCACCCTGACCCTGGCGCTGGGCGACAGCCCCCAGAGCCTGTTCTATTACGGCGTGATCGACAACAACCTGGGCCTGGTGTCGCAGCAGATGTTCGACGGCCTGGTGGAGTTCAACTACGCCACCTATAAGATCGAGCCCGCGCTGGCCGAAAGCTGGACCATCAGCCCGGACGGCAAGACCTACACCTTCAAGCTGCGTCAGGGCGTCAAGTGGAGCGACGGCCAGGCCTTCAACGCCGACGACGTGGTGTTCTCCTACAAGAACATCATCATGAACCCCGAGGCCCGCGCGGGCGACGCCGGCAACTTCAAGCTCGACGGCAAGGACGTGACCATCAGGAAGCTGGACGCCAACACCGTGCAGTTTGTCCTGCCGCGCCCCGCACCCGCCTTCTTGCTGCAGCAGCGCTACTTCATCATGCCGCAGCACAAGCTGACCAAGTTCTCTCAGGACGGCGGGGCCAAGGCAGCCGACATCAACAACGCCTGGCCCACCAACGTGGCCGTCAGCGAGGTGGTGGGCACCGGACCGTTCAAGCTCAGCGGCTACATCGCGGGCCAGAAGGTCAGCCTGGTCAAGAACCCCAACTACTGGAAGGTGGACGCCAGCGGCACCCAGCTGCCCTATCTGAACGCCCTGGAGTTCCTGGTCATCCGTGACCCGCAGGCGCAGGTGGCGCAGTTCCTGGCCGGCAATCTTGACCAGCTGAACATCAGCGGCGCGCAGTTCCCGGACCTGAAGTCCAAGGAAGTCGCGGGCGCGCCGTTCAAGGTCATTCGCAGCACGGCGCTGTTCGGCAGCCCGCCCTTCGTGGCCTACAACTTCGACGCCAAGAACGCGGCGCTGTCCAAGCTGTTCAGTGACGCACGCTTCCGCCGCGCCATGCAGTTCGCCGTGGACCGCGAGCGCGTGATCGATACCGTGTACAACGGGCTGGCCAGCCTGCCCGGCCACGGCGTCGCGCCGGTCAATACCCAGTGGTACACCAACACAAAAGCGCAGCTGGGCAACTTTGACCTGGCCGCCGCCGGCAAGGCACTCGACGCCCTGGGCGTCAAGGACACCGACGGCAACGGCGTGCGCAACGTGCCCGGCGGCAAGGACCTGGAAATCGACCTGACCTACGGCACCGACAGCGTGGTATATCCGGCCATCGCCACCATCTTGCAAAACGACTTCAAGAAGCTGGGCGTCAAGGTCAACCTCAAGGGCATCCTGAGCAGCAAGCTGCTGTCCACCGGTCTGGCGGGCGACTACGAGATGATCGTGCACGCCTTCGGCGACCAGCCGGACCCCGAGCTGCGCAAGCCCATCTGGCAGCCGGGCGGCGCACTGTACTACTGGCACCGCAGCACGCAGCCCACGCAGGACGGCGGCAAACCCAACACCGCCAAGATGGCCGGCTGGGAAAAAGAGATCTACAACATCTTCGAAGACGCCGCGACGACCACCTCGGCCAGTCAGCGCAAGGCGCTGTACACCCGCTGGCAGCTGCTGTTCGCGCAGAACCTGCCGGTCACGCCCATCGCCAAACCTGAGAACATCGGCGCGGTGAGCAACAAGTTCGGCAACTATGTCTACAACCTCGGCGTCATTCCGGGCTACAACCCCTTGCCGCTGATGTACCAGAAGTAAGTGAAGCGGGGGCTGGTGGTGGGTGAGGCCGATCAATGCGGCCCCACCCACCACTGGCCATTTTTTGACCACAGGTCCGAACCTCTTTTCGTGCATTTCCCGCTGCTGCGCCCCACGGCCCAGCAGGGGATGGAGATTTAACGTGCCCCAACACCCTTTCCCCCACGCCCCGCCCGCCAGGCCCAGACGCGCCACATGCTGAGTTACGTGCTGCGACGCATTCTGGGCATGGTGCCCACGCTGCTGCTGATTAGCGTCGTGTGCTTCACCGTGATCCAGCTGCAGCCGGGCTCGTTTCTGGACCAGTACCTGGAAGACCCGCGCGTGACCAAGGAAACGGTGGAGACCATCACTCGGCAGCTGGGCCTGGACCAGCCGCTGTGGGTGCAGTACCTGACCTGGATGAAGGGCATCGTGACCCAGGGCGATTTCGGGTATTCCTTCGTTAACGGCCGCCCGGTGTCCAGCCTGATCTGGGAGCGCCTGGGTTGGACGGTGTTCCTAGCCGTGCTGACCCTGATCGTGTCGTGGGCGATCGCCATTCCGCTGGGCATCTACACCGCCATCAACCGCTACGGCGTCGGCGCCACCATTACCAACTTCCTGGGCTACATCAGCCTGGCCACGCCGGATTTTCTGGTGGCGCTGCTGCTGATCGCGCTGGTCCTGAACACCGGCGGAACCAACGTGGGCGGGCTGTTCAGTCCGGAGTACATCGGCGCGCCCTGGAGCTGGGCCAAGGTGGGTGACCTGCTGGGCCACCTGTGGATTCCCATGATCGCCATCGGCCTGGAGGGCGTCGCAGGCCTGATGCGCCAGATGCGCGCCTCGATGCTGGACGTGATCGGGCAGGACTACGTCCGCACCGCACGCGCCAAGGGGCTGGCCGGACAGGCGGTGCTGTGGCGTCACGCCGTGCGCAACGCGGTCAACCCGCTGATCAGCCTCGCGGGCCTGAGCCTGCCCAGCCTGATCTCGGGAACCATCATCGCCTCGATCGTGCTGAATCTGCCGACCATCGGGCCGTTCCTGTACGACAGCCTCTTGAACAAGGACCAGTACGTTGCGATGACCCTGCTGCTGTTCAGCGCCCTGCTGCTGTTGATCGGAAACCTGCTGTCCGACGTGGCGCTGGCCTGGGCCGATCCCCGCGTGAGGTTCGAATGACCGCTTCCGGCACCATGACCGCGCCGCCCCCCTCGCACGAGGTCCGGCAGTCCCCGCTGGCCCTGGCACTCAGGCGCTTTCGCCGCAACCGCATCGGGGTGATCAGCGCGTGGGTGCTGGCCGCGATGTACACCATCGCGCTGCTGGCCGGCTTTCTGGCCCCGTACTCCATCACCGCCCAGCACGAGGACTTTCCCTTCCAGCGCCCGCAGCCGATTCACGTCGTTCACGACGGACAGCTGACCCGGCCCTTTGTCTACGGTTTTAAAAAGACCCGCGATCCGGTGACGTTCCTGAGCACCTTCGCGCCCGACACCAGCAGGCCGCTGCCGATCCTGTTCTTCGTCAAGGGTGAGGACCCGCTGGAGTCGCGCTACAACTTCCTGGGCGTCTTCAAGAGCCAGTGGCACCTGTTCGGCGTCAAGGACGGCTTTTACTTCCCGCTGGGCACCGACAAGTTCGGGCGCGACCTGTTCTCGCGCATGCTGGTGGGCTCGCAGGTCAGCCTGACGGTGGGCGTGATCGGCATTCTGATCTCGTTTACCATCGGCATCGTGCTGGGCGGCATCAGCGGGTACTTCGGCGGCTGGATCGACAACCTGATCCAGCGGCTGGTGGAGGTGCTGCTGTCGTTCCCGCGCCTGCCGATCCTGCTGGCGCTGTCCACCATCATTCCGGCCCGCTGGCCCAGCACCTGGGTCTACCTGGGCATCGTGGCGGTGCTGGCGCTGATCGGCTGGGCCGGGCTGGCGCGGGTGATTCGCGGGCAGGTGATGAGCGCGCGCACCGTGGACTACGTGCAGGCGGCGCGCGCCATCGGCTCCAGCGACCTGCGGGTGATCTTGCGCCACATCATGCCCAACCTCAGTTCGTTCCTGATCGTGACCGCCACGCTGGCGCTGCCCGGCTACATCCTGGGCGAGAGCGCGCTGAGCTTTCTGGGGCTGGGCATCAAGGAACCGATGACCAGCTGGGGCCTGCTGCTCAAGGACGCCCAGAGTTTCGAGACCCTCAACCTGTACCCGTGGCTGCTGCTGCCCGGCGTGATGATCGTGCTGTCGGTGCTGGCCTTCAATTTCATGGGCGACGCCCTGCGCGACGCGGCCGACACCCAGAGCCGCTGATCGCCCCCTGAGGTGCGGGCGGTGCGCTGCGGCCCCCGCCCCTTGCCTGACCCTTTCGGTTTTACCTTCATCCACTTCGTTCCCAGATCCGCCAGCCCCCCCACCCCCAAGGAGGCCACCCATGCGTCTTCGTTGCTCGTCCGCCCTGCTTGCCCTCAGCGCCGCCCTGCTGTGCGCCCCGGCCCAGGCCAGTCTGCCCAGGGCAAGACCAACGTGCCGCCCTCGCTGTTCCAGGCCAACGGCAAGCGCGGCGGCACCCTGACCCTGCCGCTGGCCAGCAGCCCGCAGAGCTTTAACTACTTCGCGGTGCTGGACAACACGTCACCGGGCACCCAATGCGCGGGGCTTCTTTATCCAACTCCGGGCCCAGAGCGGTCAGTCTGCTGTGAGGCCTGCAGGAGCAGAATGGAGACATGCTGTTCGCCAACCATCAGTTGAGCCGCGCTGACGCCACGGCCGACGAGAGCGACCTCAGCGCGGCGCAGACCAGCCTGGCGTATCGCCTGACCGCCGAACGTCAGGCCAGCGAGATGTGTGAGGCTGCGCTGCGGGTGCTGGGCCTAGCACTGGAAGCCCGCGACGGCGAGACCAAGGGCCATACCGACCGGGTCACAGCCCTGGCGGTGCGGATGGCGCAGGCCCTGGGCTGGTCGCCGTCCCAAACGCGGGCGCTGCGCTGGGGCTCGTACCTGCACGACATCGGCAAGATGATCATTCCCGACGCGGTGCTGCTCAAGCCCGGCGCCCTGGACAACGCGGAACGGGCCGTGATGCGCTCACATGTCGAGGAGGGGGTCAAGTTTGCCGGCTCCCTGGGGTTTTTGCCAGAAACGGCCTTGCAGGTCGTCCGCGACCATCACGAACGCTGGGACGGGCGCGGTTACCCGGCCGGCAAATCAGGGGGTGAGATCAGTCTGGCGGGCCGGCTGTTCGCGCTGTGCGACGTGTACGACGCCCTGACCAACGAGCGGCCCTACAAGGCGGCGTGGACGTCCAAAGCGGCGCTTTCCGAGATCGAGGCCCAGGCCGGACAGCACTTCGATCCGGGTCTGACCCGGATGTTTGTGGCGCTCCTCAGTGTGGAAGGCGATTATTGCTGCGGCCCCCGCCTGTCCTGACTCCTGGCCTGCAGACAGCATGAACCGCACGGGCCGGGGCGCCTCCTGGCACCCAGGACAGGCTTAGCGGGACGGCGGGGGAGAGCAGTGGGGCGCCCCTTCAATGCGGGCGTCGAGGTGACGGCGCAACCATGTCCGGCTGACCCCCACCACCCGGCAGATTTCCCGGTGGGGGACACGGTCGGACAGCAGCCGGTCCACCCAGTCGACGTGCTCGGCGCAAACCGGCGGGCGGATGTGATCCAGGGTAAACTGATAGGTGCAGATCCGGCACAGATAGCGCTGCCTGCCGGTGTGGGCATGACCATTTTTGACGATGCGGACGGCGCCGCATTGCGGACACTCCAGACCGTTCATGGTCCATTGAACACCCGTGATGCCAGGAAATCCACTACCGCCCGAAACTTCCGCGCCGGTGCCGGCCCTGCGCGAGTGCGCCCGCGTCCTGCGTCCCGGCGGACGAATTGTTGTTGGCGAGGAATTCTTCGGTCTGGAGTACGTGCGGCCCCGCACCGTGGACGGCTGGGCATACCTGCACACCTACGCGGCAGACTGACGCCCAGGTGGCCACGGGCGGTTGTGCGGCATGGCCCAGCCTTTATGCCTGTCCGCGCAACCGGGGATCAAGGATGTCTCGCAGGCTGTCGCCCAGCAGGTTGAACCCCAGCGAGGCGATCAGAATGGCGAGGCCGCTGAACACGGCGGGCCACGGCTGCAAGGTCAGAAAGGTGCGCGCCTCCGAGAGCATCAGGCCCAGGCTGGGTTCTGGCGGACGGGTGCCCAGCCCCAGAAAAGACAGGGAGGCTTCCACCAGAATGGCGGTGGACAGCGCCAGCGAGGTCTGCACCAGCACCACCGCCACGATGTTGGGCAGAATGTGCCGGAACACGATGCGGCCGTCGCTGGCACCCAGGGCCTGCGCGGCGCTGACGTACTCGCTGCTCTTGAGCACCAGGGCTGGACCGCGCAGCAGCCGGGCAAAGGCGGGAATGTAGACCACGCCAATGGCCAGCGCGGTGTTGAAACTGCCCTGGCCCAGCACCGCCACCACACCGATGGCCAGCAGAATCACCGGGAACGCCAGCAGCACGTCCATCACGCGCATCACGACGCGGTCAAACCAGCCGCCCAGATACGCCGCCAGAATGCCCAGGGTCCCGCCCACCGTCAGGGCCACCCCCACCGCGCCCACCGCCACGCCCAGCGAGGCGCGGTAGCCGTAGAGGATGCGTGCCAGGGTGTCTCGCCCGAACTGGTCGGTGCCCAGCAGGTGCGTGAGCGAGGGGTTGCCCAGCCGCCCCAGAATGTCCTGTTCCAGCGGACCGGTGGGAAACAGCTGACGTGCAAATACCGCCAGCAGGATGACCACCACCGTGAGCAGCAGCCCGAACAGACCCAGTGGATCGCGCAGCAGCCGGGCGAGAATGCCGACGACCCGTCGCCGGGCGGGGCGGGCCGCCGTCAACGCGCTCATCCGTACTCCACGCGTGGGTCAACCACCGCGTACAGCAGGTCCACCACGAAATTGATCAGCACGAATCCTGCGGTTACGATCAGGATGGCCCCCTGCACCAGCGCGTAGTTGCGCTCGTTGATGGCCCCCACGACAAGGCGCCCGAACCCGGGAATGGCAAAGACCTGCTCCACCACGATGGCCCCGCCGAACAGGTAGCCCGCCTGGATGCCCAGGACGGTCAGCAGCGGCACCATCGCGTTCCGCAGGGCGTGGCGGTACAGCACGCTCCGCTCGGTCAGCCCCTTGGAGCGCGCCGTGCGGATGAAATCCTGGCCCAGCACCTCCAGCAGCGAGGACCGCAGAATGCGGACCAGCCCCGCCAGCATGGGCAGCGCCAGCGCCACTGTCGGCAGGATCATGCGCGAGAGGTGGCCGGCCGGATCGTCCCTGAACGGCACGTACCCGATGGTGGGCCAGCCCGGCGCAATCACGAAGGCCAGGTAGATGAACAGCGTGCCCAGCCAGAAGGCGGGCGTGGTGATGCCGGCGATGGTGAAAAAGCGGATCACCTGCTCGAGTCTGGAATTGTGTGACGCGGCGGTGAGCATGCCCAGCGGCACCGCCAGCGTGGTGGCCAGCAGCAGGGGCAGCACGGTCAGCTCCAGCGTGACCGGCAAGCGCGACAGAATCTCGCCGGACACCGGTGCGCCGGTCCAGACGCTCTGACCCAGGTTGCCGCGCAGCGCCGCAGACAGCCAGCCTGCGTACTGCGTCAGCAGCGGTTGATCCAGGCCCAGCTTGCCGCGCAACTCCGTAATCTGCTCCGGCGTGACCTCGGTGTTGGCGCCCAGCAGAATCTGCACGGCGTCACCGGGAATCAGCCGGATCATCAGGAACACCAGTACCGACACGCCGAACAACACCACCAGCAGGTCCAGCAGCCGCCGCAGCGCGTAGTTCAGCACGGCGTCCCCGCAGGCCTAGCATTCATTCGGCACACTACCGGTCAAGCCACGTCGTCTTGAGGGTGCTCAGAGAGCGCGTCGGGTTGGGCGTGAAGCCCTTGACATTGCTGCGCGCCGCGGAGAAGAGCGTGCCGTAGGCCAGGAACTGCATGGGGCCCCGGCAGGCCAGTGACTTCTGAAGCTGCGCGTAGGTGCGGACGCGGCTGCCGGTGCTCGTGGCGTTGCGGCCCTCTTCAAGCAACTTGTCCACCACCGGATCGGCGAATTTGAACACGTTGGTTGACCCGTTCGAGATCAGGCCGCGGTACAGGTGCCCGTCGGGATCGACCGAGCCGCCGTTCAGAGATACAAAGGCGTCAAAGTTCGAGTTACGCCAGTTCTGAACGAAGCTGCCGAATTCCTGGACGTCCACCCTGGCACGGAAGCCCGCCTTGGCCAACTGCGCCTGCAACACCTGCGCCGAATCGGCCACGGTCTTGATGGTCGAGAAGGTCAGAATCGAGAAATCGACGCCGTTGGGATACCCGGCCTGTTTGAGCAGGTCCCTGGCTTTGGCCGCGCTGGTGGCGTAGCACGGGAAGTTGCTGACTGGCGTGGCGTAGGTCCGCAGCGCAGGAGGCAGCGGACCGGCCGGCACGGCGTCGCCGAAGTACACGCCCTGCACCAGTTCGGGGCGGTTGATGGCGTAGTTCAGGGCCTCGCGCACACGCGGATCGTTGAACGGTTTGCGGCTCACGTTGACGCCCATCAGGCTGTAGGCCAGGTCCTGCGACCTCAACAGCTGCACGCCCGGCGCAGTCTTGAGGGTGGCGGCCACGCTGGCGTCGATGTTGGGCAGGAACTGGTAGGCGCCGCTCTGAAGGCCGATCTGGCGCGTGGAGGCGTCCGGCACGATGTTGAACTTCAGGCTGTCCAGGTAGGGCTGGGCCTTGACCCAGTAGGCCGCGTTTTTGGACAGTTCCAGGAACGTGTCGGGCACCCACTGCTTAAAGGCAAAGGGGCCGGTGCCGACGGCGCTGCGCTGCAGGTTGCCGCCGCCCTCAACGTATTTTTTGCTTACGATGGAAATCGTGGCCACCTCGCTCAAGAACGGCGCGAAGGGTTTGGACAGGACGAAGGTGACTTCCAGTGGGCCCGTCGCCTTGATGTCGCTGACCGAGCTGAGCCGGCTGGCCAGCGGCGAGGCCGTCTTGGGATCCTTGACACGGTCCATCGAGAACACCACGTCCTGCGCGCTCAGCGGGTCACCGTTGTGGAACCTGACGCCTGGGCGCAGCGTGAAGACGTAGCGCAGGCCATCGGCACTCTTGGTGTACTTGCTTGCGAGCAGCGGGCGGATCTTGAGGCTGGCATCGATATCGAGCAGTCCCTCGTAGACCTGCCCGGTGACCACGAAGGTGGAAAAGGCCGTGGCCACATGCGGGTCCAGGCCCACCGGCGACTGGTCCACGGCCAGTTGCAGGGTGCCGCCCCGCTGCACCGTCTGTGCGGCCGAATGGGCCGACGTGAGCAGGGTCAGCGTCAGGGCAGCGGTCAAAAACGTCTTCGCGGGATAAAACTTCATGGCATCTCCTGGCCTGCTGGGCAGGCAATCTCGGGCGAACCGGAACCAGCACCAACCCGAATTTAAATGCGCGACCATTTCACTGTAGCTGGTTCTACTTTGGTATGCAAGTGGTCTATAGTGGCCTTATGTGCAGACGTAGGCAGGGAGAGCAGAGGAGAACGCCGCCGGGGTGCGGGTCCGGAACCACCGGTTCATTCGGCGGCCCCCGGTGACACGCGCCCCGCGCCTGCTGGGGCTGATGAACGGCACCAGCGTGGACGGCATCGACGCGGTCTTGATCGAACTGCCTGGCTGGCCGGCGGTCGGTGATGGCGGCCAGCCGCCAGTGTTACGCGGTGCCGCCCCCCGCGCCACCGTGCTTGAGCACCGCTACACGCCGTTTGCCGACGATCTTCGCGCGGCCCTGCTGGCCGCCAGCCGGGACGAGGCCAAGACCAGCGAGATCACCCAGTTGCAGTTCTGGCTGGGCGAGGCGCTGGCCGAGGCCGCCGCCGAACTCTCGGCCGACGCGGACCTGATCGCCAGCCACGGCCAGACCGTCCACCACATCCCTGCCCCCGACGCCGCGCGCGGCTGGCACACCCGCTCCACGCTGCAGATCGGCGAGGCGTCGGTGATCGTGGAGCGCACCGGCAAACCGGTGGTCTCGGATTTCCGCGCGCCCGACCTGGTGGCCGGGGGACAGGGCGCGCCGCTGGTGCCGTTCGCTGATCGCCTGATGTACGCCGAGGCCGGGGTCCGACGCGCCGTTCACAACCTGGGCGGCATCAGCAACCTGACCTACCTGCCGGGGCTGGACGAGGGAGGCGTGATCGCCTTCGACACCGGCCCGGCCAACGCCCTGATCGACGAGGCCGCCGAACTGTTCGGCCAGCGGTTCGACGACAGCGGACGCATGGGCGCCGCCGGTCACGTGGCCCCCTCACTGCTGGAGACGTGGCACACAGACCCCTACCTGAGCGCGCCGCCGCCCAAATCCACCGGACGGGAACGCTGGAATCTCCAGAACCTGCCCGGCGTCTTCGAGCTGAACGCCCGCGACATCGCCGCCACCGTCACCGCCTTCAGCGTTCAGACCGTGGTGGACGCCTACCAGCGTTTTATCGTGCCGCACGGTCTGGACGAGATTGTCGTGGCGGGCGGCGGCGCGTACAACCCCACCTTCATGGCGCAGCTGCGGGCCGCCCTCGCGCCCCTGCCGGTGCTGACCTTCGAGGAGCGCGGCTGGAACTCCAGCGCCCGCGAGGCCGCGGCCTTTGCCGTCCTGGGGTACTACGCCTACCAGGGCTGGCCCAACACCCTGCCGCACACCACCGGGGCACGCCACGCGGTGATCGCTGGGAAGCTGTCGCGGCCCGCCCGGACCTGAGGCGCATATTGGCGGCCCGGGACGCCCAGAATGCCCGCGCTGTCCTCACCCGCCGCGCCAGCTGCGGGACGATACTCGGGTCATGACGCGGCGTCTGTTCACGGTCCTGGGCCTGGTGGTGTGCCTGGGTCTGGGTGGCGGCGGCGCGCAGCCTTCGGCGCCGGCCGTGACCCACGGAGCCGGTGCCGCGGACCGGGACCGCGACGGCTACCCGGACGCCGCCGAGCTGGTGGGCACCGACCGCGCCCGGTTCGCCGACTGGTTCGCCGCCATCGCCGAGAGCCAGTACACCCGCATGAACGCCGACTGGAGGCCGGAGGACCGCGACTGCGGCGGGCTGCTGCGCTACGCCCTGGTCAACGCGCTGATGCCGCATGACGCGGCGTGGTTTGCCAAATTCGGCTACTTTCCCCGGCCCACACTCGGCCCGGTGCAGGCCCTGCGTTACCCGCTGCCCGTCATCAGTCGCTCGGTGTTCCGGGTGGCGGGCGGGGCGTACCAGGCCGGGGACATCGAGGCGGGGCGGCTGGTGGGGCGCACCGGGGTGCAGCACCTGGCGACGCATTCGATGCGGCCGGTGTCGCGTGACCTGGCGGCGGCCCGGCGCGGCGACCTGCTGATCTTTATCCGCCCCGGTCTGCGCTCGTACCACAGCATGGTTTACCTGGGCGGCGGCCGGGTGGTGTACCACACCGGGGCCAGTCCCGCCGAGGGCGGTGAGGTCCGGCTGCTGACCGTCCAGAGCCTGCTGCGCTACGCGGACCGCGCCTTTCACCCGGCGGCCGGCAATCCCAACTTTCTGGGCGTCTACCGCTGGAAGATCATGGACTGAGCGGCCCCCGCGGCCAGCGCAGCGCGCTCCAGCGTGAAATTCCGGACGAACCGCGGCCCTGTGGCATGCTGGGGAGGTGCCCGCTCTTACCACCGAAATGTACCTGCTGGCTGCCGGAATTCTGCTGCTGGTCAGCCTGATCGTGAGCCGCCTGGGCGGTCGGCTGGGCATTCCGGGCCTGCTGCTGTTTCTGGGCGTGGGCATGCTGGCCGGGTCCGACGGCCTGGGCATTCAGTTCAGCGATTACCAGCTGGCGCAGGCGCTGGGGACCCTGGCGCTGTGCTTCATTCTGTTTCAGGGCGGCCTGACCACCAACTGGGAGGAGACGCGGCCCGTGATCCGGCGCGGGCTGAGTCTGGCCACCCTGGGCGTGCTGATCACGGCGGGCGTGATGGCCGCGTTTGCTCACCTCGCGCTGGGGCTGCCGTGGTTGATCGCGTGGCTGCTGGGCGCGGTGGTCAGCAGCACCGACGCCTCGGCCGTGTTCAGCGTGCTCAAGGAACGCGCGCTGGGCCTCAAGGGGGACGTGGGGCCACTGCTGGAATTCGAGTCGGGCGGCAACGATCCCATGGCGGTGTTCCTGACCGTGGGCTTGCTGGAACTGATTGCCAACCCCGGCATGGGCGTGCTGGAGATCGTGCCGCTGTTCGTCAGGCAGATGGTGATCGGCGGCGTCCTGGGCGTGGTGCTGGGCCGCGTGGCGCTGGCGATGCTCAACCGGCTGCAGCTGCAGGTTGAGGGCCTGTACTCGGTGCTGAGCCTGGCACTGGCCCTGACCATCTTCAGCCTGACGGCGGTGGCGGGCGGCAGCGGCTTCCTGGCGATCTTTGTGGCGGGCATCCTGCTGGGCAACGCCGACTTCCTGCACAAGCGCAGCCTGCTGTCGTTCCATGACGGCCTCGCGTGGCTGATGCAGGTGGCGATGTTCTTGACCCTGGGCCTGCTGGTCAACCCCCGCGAGCTGCTGCCCACCGCCGAGCTGGCGCTAGCCTGCGCGCTGGTGCTGGTCTTCGTGGCGCGGCCCGTCAGCGTCTTCGTGAGCCTGGCGGCCTCGCGCATGCCGCTGCGCCACAAGACGATGGTGGCGTGGGTGGGCCTGCGCGGCGCGGTGCCCATCGTGCTGGCCACGTTTCCGCTGCTGGCCGGCGTTCCGCAGGCCCAGACCCTATTCAACGTCGTATTCTTTATTGTGCTGACCAGCGTGTTGCTGCAGGGCACCACCCTGACGCGGGTGGCGGACCTGCTGGACCTGCGCGAGACCCGCAGTGTGCCGCCCACCCCGCCGCTGACCTACACCCCCACCGGCTACAGCAAGAACGCGCTGGTGGAGGTCGAGGTGCGCTCCGGCAGCGCGGCCGACGGCCGGCGCATCGTGGACCTGCACCTGCCGGCCGAGGCGCTGGTGGTGCTGGTCGACCGCGCCGGCGAGTACCTGATTCCCGGCGGCGCCACCCGGCTGGTCGCCGGCGACAACGTGCAGGTGCTGGCCCAGGCCGAGGGACTGCGTGAGGTCCAGCGCCAGCTCGGGCACCCGGTCTGAGCTGGGGGCCGCCGCCTGACCCCGGCACCGGACTGAGGCCGCCCGCACCCCAGGCACGTCCGGCCCCAGTCGGCGAAACATCAGTGCCGGCAAAAAGCCTTCACCTGACCAGGATGAGGGTGCCCACAGCTCATTTTACGGTTCTCTGCCCTAATGCTTCTTAGGCAAGAGAACAGGGTAGACTGGCCGGGTGGACCTCTCACCCTCTATTCCGAATCTGATTCAACCCAGGAAGCCCCGCGCGTGACGCTGGCGGTCTACCGGGGCGACTTGCTGGCGCGCAGCCGGGAATGGACCGGGCTGCACGACGACGAGCTGCGCCGCCGCGCCGTGCGGGCCGCCGCCGAGAAGGACGCGGCACAACTGGTCTCGCTGACGGTGGCGTATCTGGCCCACGGCGGCGGCAGCGGCGTGCTGACTAGCCCACGTACTGTGGAGGCCTACGCGCTGGGCGTGCGTCAGTACGTGGACTACGCCGCCGCGCAGGCGGTGGGTGTTCTGCGGCCCGGACGACACGACGCCCAGGGCTACGTGAACGCCATGCTGGCGGCGGGGCGCAAACCCGCCGGGGTGGGGTTGAAGGTGGCGGCGGCCAGTTGCCTGTACCGCGCCTTGCGCTGGGCCGGGGCCAGCGAGGCTGATCCCTTCCGCGACGTGCGGGTCCCCAGGGACCCCACCCCCGGTATTGTCAAGCGGCCGCCCTATTCCGAAGACGAGTTGGCCGACGTGATCGACTGCGCGGACGTGCAGGCCAGGTTCCTGCTGTTCCTGACGGCCCACGCGGGGCTGCGCATCAGCGAGGCGCTGGCGCTGGAATGGGCGGACCTGGACGAGACCGCTCGCCGCATCCATGTGCGCTCAGGCAAGGGGCGCAAGGGACGGATCGTGGCCATGAGCAGCAGCCTGGGCCGGGCCTGCCGTCAGTACCGCGCGCTGTTCGCGCCGGGGGGTCCGGAACACATGGACGGCAAGCGCACCACGCCCGCCACGCAGGTGTTCCGCTACGGCCGGGTGATGACGGCGCGCTACCACGTGGAAAAGGCCTTCAGGGCGGCGAACGTGCCGTTCCGGGGTTTTCATCCGGGGCGCAAGTACGCCGGAACGCGCCTGCTGCGGCAGATCAAGGATTTCGGGCGGGTGGCCGCGCACCTCGGCCACGCGTCGGTGGACACCACCCGCAAGGGTTACGCGCAGCTTGCGGCGGATGACCTCAAGGACGATCTGCTGGGCTGGTAGGCCGCAAAATCGTTCAGTCCCGGGGGTCAGGGAGCGTCCAGCACGCGTGAGCCGGGCAGTGCAGCGCCACCCTCTCCCCCACCGTGAGCCGCACGGTGGGCGGGGCCTGCCACACCAGACGCTGGCCACACACCTCCAGGTCGTACTGGCGAAACGTTCCGCCAAACGACGTCCCGCAGATGACGGCGACGAACGAATTGCACGCGGCCTCCCCCAGCTGCAGCGCTTCCGGGCGAAAGGTCAGCGTGACGGGACCATGGTGCTGGCGCGCCGTCACAAACCTGCCCAGCGCCGTCTGGACGTCCAGGCCGCTCTGCACGCCAGCAATGAAATTCTGCCCGCCGAAGAACCGCGCCACACTCAGGCTGGCCGGGCGCAGGAAAAAATCTTCGGGTTCGCCCACCTGCTGCAGCCGTCCCGCTTCCAGAAAACCGATGCGCTGCGCCACCGCCAGGGCCTCCTCCTGATCATGGGTGACAAGCAGCAACGTGGTGCCAGCCTTTTGCTGCAGATCCACCACCCAGCGGCGCATCTCCCGGCGCAGCGGGGCGTCCAGCGCGCTGAAAGGTTCGTCCAGCAGCAGCATTTTTGGGGCCGTGATCAGCGCCCGGGCCAGGGCCACCCGCTGCTCCTGCCCGCCCGACAGCTGGTGCGGCAGCCGCTGGCCAAAACCGCTCAGACCCGTCTGGGACAGCATCTCCTCGACCCTCGGGCCGATCTCCCGGGCAGACACGCCGCGCAGGTTCAACCCGAACGACAGGTTTCTCGCCACGGTCAGGTGCGGAAACAGCAGGGGTTGCTGAAACACCAGGCCGATGTCGCGTCGCTCGGCCGGCACCCCGAGCATGCTCTGCCCGGCCAGCCGCACCTCCCCACGCTGGGCGCCTTCCAGCCCCGCGATGACCCGCAGCAGCGTGCTCTTTCCGCTTCCGGACGCCCCCAGCAGGACGAAACGTTCGCCGGAGGCCACCTGTAACGTGATGTCGCTCAGCACGTCCGGGCCGGCCGCGTAGGCTTTGCCCAGCCCCTGGATGGTGAGCTGGCTCAAGTGCGCCATCCCTGTACCCGCGGCGCGATCAGGGCAAACACCAGCAGTGTGGGCGCGATGTACAGCAGGCTCAGGGCCCCGGTAATGGCGTAGTCGCCACCCTGCACTGCCGAAAACAACAGCAGCGGCAGGGTCAGCACTTGCCCGCCGCCCACGATCAGGGTCAACAGGTACTCGCTCCACGACACCAGAAACGCAAACAGCACGCTCACCAGCACGCCGGGCATAACCACCGGCAGGGTCACCCGCCAGAACACCTGCCAGCGGTTTGCACCCAGCGAGCGGGCCACAACTTCCAGGCGGGTGTCGTAGCTGCCGAAGACGCCGCTGAGCAGCACCACCGCGTACGGCACCACCGGAATCAGGTGTGCCAATACCACGCCGGGGCGCGTGTCGGCCAGGCCCAGACGGATGAACATCACCTGAATGCCCATCACGCTGGCAAAGGAAGGCAACACCAGCGGCGCAAGCAGCAGCGCCGAGAGCCGCCCGCGTTTCTTGACCTGACCCAGGCCCAGGACGCGAGCTGCCGGCAGCGCGATGGCTGTGCCCAGCACCGCCGTGACGGTCGCCACCCACACGCTGCCCCACAACGCGGACCACACCTGGGAGGTGGGGGCAAACACCGACTGCCACGCCCGCAAGCTCCACTCTGTGGGCAGCGCCGCCGGGTAATACCAGCGCCCCGCCACCGACCAGAGGACCAGCAGCGCGAGCGGCAGCGTGGCCGAGACGCCCAGCCCCACGCCGAGGGTGACTTTCAGGCTGCGGTTCATCCGCCGCGCCCCCCCTGCGCCCGCACATAGGCCCATACCAGCGCCCCGCCCAGCGCCGCCACCACCATGCTGATGGCCAGCGCCGAGGCCCGCGCCGTCAGATCGGTATCGGTGAAGGCGCGGTAGGCCAGCACGGGCAGCGTGGTGGGCGAGGTGGCTCCCAGCAGCGCCGGGACCTCAAACGACGACAGGCTGAAGGCGAACACGAGGACGCCACTCGACAGCAGCGCCGGACGAATCAGCGGCAGGGTCACGCGCAAAAAACGGATCCAGGGCCCGGCCCCCAGGGTCCTTGCCACCTCGTTCAGACGCGGATCAAGCTGCGTCAGCGCGGCCAGCACGTTCAGTCCGATGAACGGCGTTTCCTTCCAGATCAGCTCCAGCACGATGCCCATCCCCCGGCGGTCATACAGCAGCGCCGGAAAATCCTGCGGGCCTGCGGTGAGGCCCGCGGCCAGCGTGAACCGCGAGAGCAGCCCACTTTGCGAAAGCAGCAGCAGCGTCAGAATGGAAGCCACCAGATGAGGAATGGGCAGCGTCAGGCCAAACAGGAAGCGCAGGCGTCCGCCCGCGCCTGCCCGGTGCAGCAACAGGGCAAACGCCGTACCGAACACCGCCGCCAGCAGCGTGCTGGCCGTCGCCACCCAGGCGGTCAGACCCAGCGAGGCCCAGAAACCGCGGTCCGCGAACAGCTGCCGGTAGGCGTCCACATTCAGCGTGTCCTGTCCCAGTGCCGGCGCGTAACCCAGGCTTTGCAGGCCGCCGAGCAGCAGACCCCCACCGAAGAGAAGGCCCGTGACCAGCAGCGCAGGCACAAAGGACAGGACGCGCCACACCACAGCTATTTCAGAATCTCTTTCTTGAAGCCGTCCTGCACGTTCCTGTCGTACTGCGCGTCCACGTCACTGAACGCCTTGCTGCTCAGCAGCGCCGGGTCCAGGGTGTACGGTCCGACTTTCAGCGCGGCCCTGACCTGCTTCTGGAAGGCGGGCCCGACCCTGGCCGGATCGATGCCCAGCCCATCGCCCCACAGGTTGCCCGAGAGCTTGGCCAGTTGCAGCTCCGGCGTCAGCAACAGATTGGCCACCACCTTGGCCCCAGCAGAATGGGCCGAGTTGTAGGGGATGGCGACGTAGTGCGTGTCGGTCACGGTTCCGGCGTCGAAGACGAACACCCGGGCCGTTGCTGGCAGCACGCCGCTTTTCACCTCGGCTGCAATTCCGGCGATGTTCTGCACGAAGGCAAAGTCGATCTCGCCGTTGGCGAACAGCGAATACAGGTTGGGCACGTCGGCGGGGAAGGTCTGGCCCCCCCGCCACAGGTCCGGCCTGATGGTCTTGACGTAGGTCCAGAGTTTGGGCGCGGCCGTGGCCCACAGCTGCGGCTTGTACGGGCCGACGAACTGGGCCTGTCCACCCGCGAGCTCGAACATGGCCTGACGCAGAAACCGGTTGCCCGAGAAGTTCGGCGGTGCGGGAAAGGTGAAGCGGCCCGGGTGCGCCGCGATCCAGGCGGCCAGCGCTTTGAAGCTGCGCGGCAGTTCTGATTCCTTCACGCGGGCACTGTCGTAGACGTACTGCCACTGCGAGCTGCCCCAGGGAGACTCCGCACCGTTCACCGGAAAACCAAAATCGTTGCGGATCGCCGGACTCTTCCAGTCGACATAGCGGGCGTTGGGCAGCGCTTCGGCCCAGCCGGTCAGCAGCAAGTTGGCCTGCGCGGCACTTCTGAAATTCTCGCCGTTGATCCAGATCAGGTCCACGCTGCCGTTGGTGTTCTTCCCGGCCTGCTTCTCGCCCAGCACCTTGTTAACGGCCTGCACGGTGTCGCTGACAGGCACGCGGCGCAGGGTCACGCCGGCCTTTCTGGCGGCCGGGGCCACCACGGTATCCACGTACCGGTTGATATCGTCTGAGCCGCCCCACATGTAGAAGTTAACGGTCTGGCCCTGGGCCTGTTTCTGGATGGCCGCCCAGCTCTGGGCGCGGGCGGTGGTCAGGGTCAGCAGGGCGGACAGAATCAGAACACGTTTCATGCGGTACCTCTCAGAAAGGCGGCGCGGTGGGCTGCCATCTTGCGCGCCAGTTCGGGAAAATCGGGGTCGATGTCGAGACGGTAGCCGTCCCAGTAGCCGTCGCGGTCCGGGTCGAAGAAGCGGGCGGGCGGCGAATTCGGGGCCAGGGCCGCCGCCTTCATGGCCCTGCGCGTGCGGACGCGAATGGCTTCGAGGTGGCCCGCCTGAACCTCCTGGGCAGAGATGGGCGGCAGGACGGTCAGGGCCACCGGCTGGCCGTAGCGCAGCGCGGGCGCAAACGGGTGTTCCCAGATGCGGTGCGTCCCGCTGATGGCCACAGGCAGAATCGGCGCGCCCACACGCCGGGCCACCTCGAAGACGCCACGTTGGAAGTCGGACTGAATTCCGGCGATGGCCCCCTGCGGAAATGTGGTCAGACTCTCGCCGCCCTCCAAGATGGCCTCGGCCCCGCGCCACAGGTCACGGAACCCGCCCAGCGGGTGCTCGGGGTTGATGGGCAGGTGGCCCAGCCGCGTCACCACTGGTCCCACCACCGGCCAGCCGAAGATCTCGCGCCGGGCCACAAAGCGCATGGGCAGGGGCAGCTGCAACAGGCACAGCACGTCGGCAATGCCCTCGTGAAGCGGCGCGATCAGGTAGGGGCCAGCGCCCACATGCTCCAGTCCGCGCATCTCCAGCCTCACTTCCAGATGGTTGAGGACTAGGCGGCTGAAGCGCTGCTGCAACTGAAACCGCTGCTGTACGCTGAGGTCCGCAGAGGCACGGCCCGCCTGACGCAGCGCCCTCCAGATCAGCGGACGGCCCAGCACACTGAATTTCAGCCGTGCGGCGCGGCCCTGCGGAGCAAAGTGCAGTTCGACAGGTTCGTCAGGATGTGGGGTGGGCGGCGGAATCAAGGGCACCTCGGAAATTGGACAGGAATGTTCAGGCGTGGCACCTGCATAAGTGGGTACGCAATCCGGCGGCAAAGCGTTCGGTGCGGCCTCCGCCCTCCTCTCCAGGCAGACCAGCCAGCTCTGGGACGTGGGCGGTGGACACGGTCAGGTGCTCGAGTGAGCCTACCGCCTGGGAGCCACAGCAGGTCCGTCCCCGCACCTGCACCGTTTCTGAAGGCCTTTCCCAGACAGGACGTGGTCAGCCGCCCACACGGCGCCCGGGTTCACCCTGTCGCCCGGCCGACCACGGCATACAGCGGATCGCCTGTCAGGGTGCCCCGCGCCGAGCGTGGGCTGCAGTCCAGGGCGGCAATGTCGCCCCAATTGCCTGCCGCCTCCAGATACTGCTGGACCAGGCGCAGGTGGCCGGCGTCGTCGAGCGTGTGCCACACCGCCACGGCCTTGGTGGGAAAACAGCGGTTGGAAAAGCTGATCACCACCGGGCCGCCAGGCACCAGCACCCGTCCCAGATCGCGCAGCACGGCCACCGGATCGGTCAGGTAATCGATGGACACCGTGATGCCTGCTGCGTCGTGGCTGTGGTCCGCGAAGGGCAGCCTGGGCGCGGCGTTGAGATTCTGGACGATCACCGAGGTCAGCTGTGGATTGCGTTCCAGTTCAGCGCGGTTGAGTCCCAGGCCCACCACCTCGCCGTACCGGACCTCGGGCGGAAGGTGACTGACCCAGCTGGACATCAGGTCAAGGATGCGGCCCCCGGCGGGAAAGTATTCGCGGTAGAGGGCCGTGACGGCCGCGATGGCCCCGGCGTCGATGTGGGTGACGAAGCGCGGCTCGCGGTAGAACTGCTCGTCCGGCGTCTCATCGGCGCGGCGGAAGGCTGCGCTGGGCAGCGTGGGCTCACGGATCATGCCCGGCAGTCTCGGTCAGGAAGGCCGGCGGCTGTGTGTGATGGGCTGCGCTGTGAGACCGGCTGCGCAGTGTGGTGGGGTGAACGGACAAAATGGCGCGGCGCTAGTTGAAGCGGTCAATCACCTGAACACCAGTGCCGCTGAAGGTGTCCATGCCGGTCAGCGCGTCCACCGACTCCCCCAGCGTCAGCCGCCGGCCGATCAGGCGTTCCGGGCGCAACTGACCGCTCTCGATCATGCCCAGCATGTCCGGATAGGCGTGCGCGGCCATGCCGTGGCTGCCGTAGATCACCAGTTCCCTGGCGATCACGGCGTCCATCGGCAGGGGCGGGCGGCCATGCTCGGCCACCAGCAGGCCCACCTGCACGTGGCGGCCCTGGGTTCGCAGGCACAGAATGGAATCGGCACAGGTTTGCGCGTGCCCCAGCGCGTCCAGCGACAGGTGGGCGCCGCCGCCCGTGACCTCGCGGATGGCCGTCACGACATCAACCTCGCGGCTGTTGACCACGAATTCCGCACCCAGTTCGGCCGCCCGCTCCAGCTTGTCCGCGCCGATGTCCACCGCGATCACGCGTGCGCCCAGGGCATGGGCGATCATCACCGCCGACAGGCCCACGCCGCCGCAGCCGTGAACCGCCACCCACTCACCGCCTCTGGCCCGGCCCTGCTGCACCACCGCCCGGAACGAGGTGGCAAAGCGGCACCCCAGGCTGGCTGCCGTCACGAAGTCCAGGTTCTCCGGCAGGCGCACCAGATTGTGCTCCGCGTAGCGCAGGGCCACGAACTGGGCAAATGATCCCCAGGCCGTGAAGCCCGGCTGAAACTGCGCCCGGCACACCTGCTGCTGCCCCGCCTGACACTCGGGGCAGCGCCCGCAGCCCGACACGAAAGGCAGCGTGACGCGGTCCCCCTCGCGCCAGCGGGTGATGCCTGCCCCCACCGCCACCACGGTTCCGGCGATCTCGTGACCGGGGACGTGCGGCAGGGCGATGTCGGGGTCATGGCCCATCCAGCCGTGCCAGTCACTGCGGCACACGCCGGACGCCTCCACCCGCAGCACCACACCGTCCGCTGCCGGCACGGGGTCAGGAACGGTCTGGAGTTCGGGGCGCATTCCGAATTGCTCGTAGACGACGGCTTTCATTGTGGCGAGTCTTTCACGGGCGTGGGCCGCGCGTCACCACCTGAGCGCTCCCTTCCAGCCCCGCGCCCGCACCAGCCTTGCCGCCCGGACGGTGGCCTCGCGGTAGGCGGCACTCAACTGTGCTGCGTCACGGTTCAGCAATTCGGCGTCCAGACGGTTGGCACGTGCGCTTTCTAATCCCGTCGAGGTGCGCGGGTCCGCCTGTCCCTCGCCGCTAAAGGTGCGGGCCAGCCCCTCGGCCAGCCAGCGTGGAATGCGGGCCGACTGGGCGGTGTGGAAGGCCTCGTGCCGCACGGTGGTGGGCAGCAGGCCGCGCGCCGAGAGCGCCGAGAGCCGCTGCGTGCGGATCACCGCGCCCCGGGTGGACGCCGCGATGTTCACCGGCTCTCCGGTGCGGGCCGCGAAGTCCGCCGCGTTGCCGGCCGCCTCCAGACGCACGCGGGCAGGCGGCGGCAGGCCCAGCGCCCTCAGGTCACGCGCGGCCCGGTCCCACGCCACAAAGACAACGCCGAGGTGCTGACGGTCCCGCGGGTCCGCATAGCTCACCGTCAGGGCGCCGTGCTGAGCTTCATAGGCCTGGGCGCCGGGAATCGGAAGCGTGAGACTGAGGAACGCCGCGAGCATGCGCCAGGGGAACGGCCTGCTCACGACTGCCTCACTACCGGCCCCGGTCCCGCACCGTGAACGTCGTCGCCGGGGCGTAGCCCTCGACGTCCGGGTCGTACATCAGGAAGGCGTGGGTGGGCAGCGCCGTGAAGGTGCCAGGGGTCTGGGCGCGCAGCAGGTAGGTCAGCTTCTGCTCGCCTTTCAGGTGGTCGGCGTACAGGTCCACGCGGTCATCGAGCAGCTCACGGCCCGCGTACCAGTAGTTCCAGCGGTCCCAGCCGTACCCGTCGGGATTTTGCAGGCCCGCAATCGCCAGGCTGCGTTCATCCAGCGCCTTCATGCCAGCCGGGATGGGATCGCTGACCACCAGGTACCGCGCGGCCTGGCCCACCGGCTGCACGCTGAGCGTCACCAGAATCAGGTCGCCCACCGTGACCGGCTGCATCTGCCCGCCCCGCAGCAGCGGCACACGGCGGTAGCTGTAGCTCTTTTTCTTCGCGTCCCACACCGGTTCCAGGCGCTGATACTGGCGGCTCAGGCGGAAGCCCTTGCTGGCGTCGCCCCTGAGCTCGGCGGGCTCGCGGCTGTATTTCAGTTGGGTGCTGAAGGTCAGCCCGGCGGGCGCGCCCTGCAGCGTAACCGTGTGTGCCCCGGCCTTCAGGGTGCTGGTGTCGATCTTCAGGGTGGCCCCCTGCCCGCCCAGCGTGGCCTCCCCGGCCGTCTTGCCGTCCAGCAGAACACTCACGTCACCGCTCACCGCTTTCACAGGCTTGAGGGCCAGCGCCGCGATGATCACGCTGGTGGTGTCCTGGGTGGACAGCCACTTCGGGCCGCGCCGGTTGCCCAGCAGCCACTGCGAGACGCCGGGAATCAGCGGGCTGTTCGGCTCCAGCGTGGCGAGGGCCTCCAGCGCCCTGGCGGTGACCTGCACGCTGTTGTCGTCCCAGGAGTCGTACCAGACGTCGCCGCCGCTCCGTTTCGGCTTTTCCCAGTGCGAGAGCGCGCCGCCGTTCGTCCCGATGCGCTTCGCCTTGAGCAGGTCCAGCACGTCGCGGGCGGCCTGCTCCTGTCCCGTCTTGTTCAGCGCCAGCGCGGTCTGGGCCAGCGCGTAGGGTTCCAGGTCCCCCCGGCGGGCGAAGGTGGCCAGCTGGCCCCTGTCCACTTTTCCGGCGGCGGCCAGGGCACGGTACGCGCTGGCGCGTTCGGCCTGTCTTCCCTTCGGGTTGGGCACATGCCGGGCAAGGTACTGCAGCCCGCTGTAGAGCACGTCGTTGTTGACTTTCACGCCCAGCGCCTTGGCCCGCAACAGCCCCTCCACCACGTAGGCGCTCATTTCCAGGGTGCTGCTGTCGTACTGCCAGAAGTTCCAGCCGCCGTCCTCGTGCTGGAACAGTTCCAGCCGGGCCAGTCCCGCACTCACGATGTCGGGCAGATGCTGGGTCACGCCCTGCGGCAGGGCGGCGCTGCCCAGGGTTTCTTCGGCCAGCAGCGCGGGCAGGAAACGGCTCATGGTCTGCTCGGTGCAGCCGTAGGGATAGCCCACCAGATACTCCAGTGCCGGCGACACGGCCGACAGCAGCGACGGCGTGAGGCTCAGGCTCAGGTCCAGCGTTTTCAGGTTCGCGTCCGGCGGAAGGTTGAGCGTGACGCTGGGCTGGCTGACGCTGCCCACTGCTGTCTGGGTGACCTCGTAGCCCCTGGCCTTCACGGGCAGCGGCAGTTTCAGGGCGTCGTTGCCGGAGGCGGTGCGGGCGGTGAAGGTCACCTCTGCCGTGCCGACGTTGCCGGCCCGCACCTGCATGTCGCTGCGGGCGCGTCCGTTGGCACCCACCCGCAGCGGCGCACCCCCCGGTTGCAGCGCCGCGCCGCCCAGGGGACTCAGGCCCTTCAGGACGGCGCTGGCCGTGCCGGTCACCTCCAAGTTCAGGGTGTTGTTGACGATGCCCGACAGCGTGACCGTGTCGCCGCGCACCAGAAAGGTGGGCAGGCTCAGGCGGGCAATCACGTCTTTGGTGGTCATGGTGGTGGCGGTGCCCTGCCCGAAACGCGGGGCCACCGTCTGGGCACGGGCCGTGGCCACCCAGGTGGTCAGGTTGTCAGGAAACTTGACCTCCACCTCGGCGTGGCCCTGCGCGTCGGTCAGCAGGTTGGGCAGCCACAGAATGGTGTCCCTGAACTCCTGGCGCGGCGTGACCGCGTCGGCGCTGGCGGCGTCGGCGGCCCTGGCCTGCTTGTCCTGAGCGAAGGCGGGTGCAGATTCCATCGGTCTGGGGCCACCCGCCACGGTGCCCACCTGCGAGAAGTAGAAGTTGAGGCTGGAATTGGTCCCCACCGCGTTGGCGCGCGGCGCGTCGAACACCTGGGCAATCGGGGTGGCATTGTCGCGCTGTACCAGGTAGATGGCCTGGTCCACCACGCCCAGTGCCACCTCGCCGGCCACGCCCTTGCCGTCCGCGCCGCGCACGTCCACGCTGAGTTTGCCGGTGTCACCGGGAGCGTAGCGGGCCTTTTCGGGACTCACCCTGACGGTCAGTGCCGCGCCGGCGCGGGGAACGCTGACCCTGGCCTCGCTACTGTAGAACTGACCGTCCGACAGCGTGGCCGCCGCGACGTGGACGTTGGGGGCCATGTCCGGCGTGACCGGAAACCGGTAGGTCAGCACCGCGCCGCTGCCGCGCAGGACCGTGGAACTGCGCAGTCGGTCACCCTCCAGCGTGACCAGCACCGGGGCGCCGGGCTTCGGGTTGCCCACCAGCACCGTGGCGGTGTCGCCGGGGGCGTAGCTCTTGCGGTCCAGCTGGACGGTCAGGTCGCGGGAGTTCCAGCCGTAGTCCTCGCCGGGCTTCAGCACCCACACGAAATTCTCAAAGGTGCTGGCGCGGCCCTGCGCGTCGCGGACGGTCGCCCGCACCAGATACCCGCCGCCGCGCACGGTGCTGAGGGTGCTGCTGGCCGTGCCGCCCGCATTCGTGGTGACCTGCGAGCGGGCCACCCGCGTCTCGCTCAGCACCCACAGGCTCTTTTTCCGGTCGTAGTCGTAGCGCTGGCGGATCAGGTCCAGGGTGACGTGCGCGGCGCGGCCCACGTCCCGCAGGTCACGGGTGTCCAGCGAAACGCGAATCGGTTTGCCGGCGTCGTAGATGTAGCCGTCGGTGCTGGCCTCCACGTTCAGGCTGGCCGGAAAGGCGATCACCTGCGTCTGGGCGCTGACGGTGCGGCGCGACTCGTCTTCCACCTCGGCCTCGATGCGGTAGCTGACCGGCTGGCCATCAGGGTCACGCGCCAGCGGCAACGTCAGGTCCAGGTCGCCGCTGGCGTTCAGGCGCGTCTCCTCCTGGATCACCAGGTCCGAGCCGTAGTCGCGGCCCCCGTCGTCGGGCGGCAGGGACGCGCTGTCGAAGCCGGGCGGGTAATACGGCGCGCGGGTCACGTTGTAGTTGACCCTGGCCCCGCCTAGGTTGCCGCCGAACAGGTAGCGGGCAGAGATACGCACACTGACCTTCTCACCCTGCACCGCACGTCGGCGGTCCGGCGCCAGCGTGACGGCGTATTCGGGCTTCTGGTAGGCCTCCACCTGAAAGCTGCCGCCGATGTCGGTCTGGCCGTCCCCGGCAGCGTTCTGCGGCACCAGCGAGAAATAGTACTCGCCCAGTTTCGCGCCGGCCCCCAGGTCCAGCCCGGCGCTCAGGGAACCCAGCGCACTGGTGGTCAGGGTCTTGCGGTACACCTCATCGCCGTCCGGCGACCTGATGGCCACCCGCACCGCCGTGTTCGCCAGCGGGGTCAGCTGGCCGGCCTGCCGCAGCACCGCCTTGAACTCCACATGCTGGCCGGGGCGGTAGATGGGGCGGTCCGTGTACACGTAGCCGCGCACCAGCGGGGCCGCGTAGCTGTTCCAGTCCGCCCCGCTCACCGCCCAGTCGTTGCCGTGCCGGGCCAGATAGGTCTCCGTGTCTCCGCTGACGCTGGCCTTTTTCGCGAAGCGGGCCACGCCGTCGCCTCCCGCCAGTACCGGAGCGCCGCGGCCCAGCGGCCACACCCGCGCCGCCCGCGTCTGGCCACTCTCGCGGTCGGCTGTGTAGGCCAGGGCCGCGTTCTGATCGCGCTTGACCACTAGGCCCAGGTTGCTGACCAGCACCACCGCGCCCAGACGCCCGCTGCCCACCACATACACGCCGCTGGGCAGCCGGCCGAACTCCAGGGGCTGGTCCCGCTTTCTCAGGGTGACGCTGCGGATCGTCTGGCTGACCTTTTGCGCCGTGACCCCCGGACTGTGTGGATCGGGCGAGGCGGCGAACAGCGCGGCCGGATCCAGCACCCGCCTCAGCGTGAACACCGTCCCGGCCGGCGCCGACACCTCCACCCGCACCGGCTGGCTGCCCCGGAACACGCCGCCGTAGATGGCCACATTGCGCTGCGCCGGGGCCAGACCCACCAGCAGCAAGCCCGACAACAACACGCCCCGCGTCCAACGTCGCTTCATGTCTGCCCCTTTTTTCGCTCCCGCGCCTGTCCGAGCGTCCGTGCTGCCTGGATTGTGTCACCTTTCACCGTGGCTGTGGGGGGCTCCAGCCAGGGGCGAGTTCATCTCCATGTCAGACGTCTGGGAACCTCAGCGGCCGGGCTCGCCCAGGTCCAGCACCGCCCGCGCCGTCCACTCGTCCACGATCAGGCGGCGCATCAGGCGTCCGGCCAGGGCGGCGTGCAGCGCGGCGGCCTTCCCCAGCCCGCTGACCACGCACAGCGACCCGGCAGCCTCCCGGATCAGACTCAGGGGCGGGCCGCTGGCACGGGCGTTGAGCGACAGGCCCGCGTCGCTGCCGTCAGCACGGTAAAAGACGGTGGCGATGTCCCCCACCGCGCCCTCGGCCCCCAGCGCGGCCAGATCGGCAGCGTCCAGATACCCGGCGCTGTAGACGTGGCTGGGGATGGAGGCGGTGTGGCTGCCCACCGAATAGACCAGCAAGTCAGCCTGCTCCTGAAGGCCCAGCACGTGCCGCACGCTGCGCTCGCGCCACATCGCCCCCTTGGTGTCCGGGTCGTCGAAGAACGTCGGTACCGGGAACAGCTGCGCGCCCGCCGTGAAATTGCGGGCAAAGCGCACAATGGTGTCGGTCACGAAGCCGCTCATGAAGTCGGCGGCGCTGGCCGAGCCGTTGAGCTGCACGAAGGTCAGGTCCGGCACGGGCCGGGGAACCAGGGCGTGGCTCACTGCGCTCAGGGTGGTGCCCCAGGCCAGCCCCACCGTCATGTCGGGGCGCAGCATCTCGCCCAGCGCGGCGGCAGCGGCGGCGGCGGTGCGCTCCAGCCACAGCTGCTCGGGGCTGCCCTGCGGCACGCTGACCACCTGCGCGGTCAGGAACGGGTAGCGGGCCTGCAGCCGGGCCTCCAGGTCCTGGGACTGGCCTTCGGGATCACGAATCCGGATTTCCACCAGACCGCTGCGCCGGGCGTGCGACAGCAGCCGCGACACCTTGGGCCGCGACAGCCCCAGTTCCCCGGCAATCGCGTCGGTGGTCAGGCCCTGCACGTAATACAGCCGGGCCACCTGGACGGCCAGAACGTCCTGGCTGGCAACGTTAGAGGTGGCAGCAGGTACGGCGGAAGCGGGAGGCATGGACGATCAGCATACGTCCTCCTGCGGCCCAGGACAGCGTTTCAGCCGTCCGGCAGTGCGCCGTCCATTCGCAAGGTCAGGTGTGTTCAGGTCAGGTGCCCCTGGTGCCGCCAGACAAACCTTGCACATCTGTTCAATCCGTCATATCATTTGTTCTCAATCCCAGTTCTCAGCTTCTCCGCAACTGACCGTGCATGTTGGCCGTCCCCACCGCCTATCAGCCGCCTTTCGCCTTATGCTTTTATTGGCGACTCTTCTTGGTTCAGCCCGTCTCTGAGGACGCTGCCGATACCCACCTTGCCGGTAGCAGGGGCCCAGACATTCTTCGATCAGACGACTCCAAGGAGGTTTATGACCCTCACCGCGGTTGCCAGAGGTTCTGCCTGTCTCCCGGCGTATTTCTCATGAGCCTCACCCTGGACAACGTGACCAAGAAGGTGGGCGATGACATCCACCTTTATCCCATGACGCTGACCCTCAACCCAGGTCTGAACGTGCTGCTGGGGCCGACGTTGGCGGGCAAGACCTCACTGATGCGGATCATGGCGAGGCTGGACAAGCCCACCACCGGGCGCGTGCTGGTAGACGGACGGGACGTGACCAACGTGAGCGTGCAGAAACGCGCCGTGGCCTTTGTCTATCAGCAGTTCGTCAATTACCCCAGCTTCAGTGTTTTTGAGAACATCGCTTCTCCCCTGCGGATCGCCGGGCTGAAGGGAAGTGAGCTCAACGAACGGGTACACGGCGTGGCAAAACTGATGCATCTGGAACCCATGCTCAAGCGGTTGCCCGCCGAGCTGTCGGGCGGTCAGCAGCAGCGCGTCGCTATCGCCCGGGCCCTCATCAAGGAGGCCGAGCTGCTGCTGTTCGACGAGCCGCTGGTCAACCTGGATTACAAGCTGCGCGAGGAGCTGCGGGCCGAGATGAAAGAAATTTTTGCCCGGCGCGACGCCGTGGTGGTGTACAGCACCACCGAACCGTTCGAGGGCCTGAGCCTGGGCGGACAGGTGGCGGTGCTGAGCGAGGGCCGTCTGCTCCAGTCCGGCCCCACGTTGGAGGTCTACCACCAGCCGGTCACTGTGCGGGTGGGGCAGGTGTTCAGCGATCCGCCGATCAATCTGCTGGGAGCCAAACTGGGTGAGGGCCGCACACTGCTGAGTGGAGGGCTGAGCTTCCCGCTGCCGCCGCACATGTCGGGCCTGAGCGGTCCCCACCAGTTGGGCGTGCGGGCCAACCACGCTGGACTGCGCCCCGAAGGCCCGAACGACGTGGCCCTGGCCGCGCGGGTCTACGTGGCCGAGCTGTCGGGATCAGAAACCTACCTGCATACCCGCCTGATCAGCCCTGGTGGCGGCCCCAGCGCCGCGCCGGGCGCACACATGGTCGCGCAACTGCCCGGCATCCATTCGATCAAACCGGGCGAGGACGTCACGTTGTACGTCGATCCAGACCGCATGTTCGCCTTCGCCTCTGACGGGCAGCTGGCCGCCGCACCACCGCGCCCGCCCGCGCCCAGCCAACTGGAAGCGCCCATCGCTCCAACGCCCACCGAGAGGAGCGCGTAATGGCCCGCATCGAACTGGACGAGCTGGCTCACGCGTACATGCCCGACCCCCAAGAACCCGAGGATTACGCGCTAAAGCCCATGACCATGACCTGGCAGGACGGCGGAGCCTACGCGCTGCTGGGACCGTCCGGCTGCGGCAAGTCCACGCTGCTGAACATCATTTCCGGGCTGGTGCGGCCCTCGCACGGGCGGGTGCTGTTTGACGGAGAGGAGGTGACCAACCTGCCCACCGAGGCCCGCAACATCGCTCAGGTTTTTCAGTTTCCGGTGATCTACGACACCATGACCGTGCATGACAACCTGGCCTTTCCGCTGCGAAACCGCCGGGTGCCGGAATCCGAAGTCCGAACGCGGGTGGCGCAGGTGGCGGAGTTGCTGGAATTGACCGGGGATCTGAAAAACCGCGCCAGCGGTCTGTCCGCCGACATGAAGCAGAAGATCTCGCTGGGACGCGGGCTGGTCCGCAAGGACGTGGCCGCCATCCTGTTCGACGAGCCGCTGACTGTGATTGATCCTCACCTGAAATGGCAACTGCGCTCCAAGCTCAAGCAGATTCACTACGAACTGAAGCTGAGCCTGATCTATGTCACGCACGATCAGGTGGAAGCCCTGACCTTCGCCGATCAGGTGGTCCTGATGGAGGGCGGTGAGGTGGTTCAGGCCGGGACGCCGCAGGCGCTGTTCGAGGAACCCGAACATGTGTTCGTGGGCTATTTCATCGGCAGTCCAGGCATGAACCTGCTGCCCTGCGCAGTGGCTCCCGGCGCTCAGGGCGTGCAGGTGGACGGCCAGACCTACGAGCTCCCCCTCAACCCGGATCGCCTGGAACGCGCACGCGGACGCGGCAACCTGACGCTGGGCATCCGCCCGGAGTTTCTGGGGTGCAGCAACAGCCCTCAGCCCGGCGCGGTGCAGGCCGACATCACGCGGGTGGAAGATCTGGGCAACTACAAGATCGCCACCGCCGTGATGGGCCAGCACACCGTCAAGGCCAAGCTGGCCGAGGACGCCGCAATTCTCACCGGGCCCGGCTACCTGAGCTTTCCGCCGGAGCACACCAAGCTGTACGCCAACTCGCGGATCGTCCGGTGAGCGCCGTGAGCCGCCCCAATCTGCTGCGCCCCGACGTCATCTGGAGTGGCCACCTACGGAGAATGCCATGCTAAAGACCCGCAACAACAAAGCCTGGTTCCTGGTGTTGCCCGTGGTGCTGTCGGTGGCCTTCAGCGCGATTATTCCGCTGATGACCGTCATCAACTACTCGGTGCAGGACATCCTGGGACCGAACCGCAAGGTCTTCGTGGGCCTGGAGTGGTTTCAGGAAGTGCTGCGCGACCCGGACCTGCACGGCGCGTTCGTGCGCCAGTTGCTGTTCACGATGATCGTTCTCGCCATCGAGATTCCGCTGGGCATCCTGATTGCCCTGTCGCTTCCGGCGCGCGGCTGGAAGGCGTCGCTGTCGCTGGTGCTGATCGCGCTGCCCCTGCTGGTGCCGTTCAACGTGGTGGGAACCATCTGGCAGATTTTTGGCCGCGCCGACATCGGACTGGGGGGGCATTTCCTGGCGAGTCTGGGAGTTGATTACAACTACGCCACCAATCCGCTGCACGCCTGGCTGACCGTGATCCTGATGGACGTGTGGCACTGGACGCCGCTGGTGGCGCTGCTGTGTTATGCGGGGTTGCGGGCTATCCCGGAAGGCTATTACCAGGCCGCCAAGATTGACGGTGCAAAAGCCTGGGCAGTGTTCCGTTTTATCCAGCTTCCCAAACTGGGCGGCGTGCTGATGATCGGGCTGCTGCTGCGCTTCATGGACTCGTTCATGATCTACACCGAACCCTTTGTGCTGACTGGCGGCGGTCCCGGCAACGCCACCACCTTCCTGTCGGTGTACCTGACCAAGCTGGCGGTGGGGCAGTTTGACCTCGGCCCGGCGGCGGCTTTCAGTCTGGTGTACTTCCTGATCATCCAGATCGTCAGTTTCATCCTGTACACCGTTATTCAGCGCAACGCCAATCCCCAGACCCCCAGGCAGGAGACGCCATGAGCCAGTCCTCGCAAGTCCAGTCTTCCCAGGTCCTGGGCGTTCCCGCGCCCCGGCTCCGGCGTCCCTTCCGCCCTGGCAGCGTGCTGCTCCCCATCTACTTCATCCTGCTGCTGCTGCCGATCTACTGGATGATCACCATGAGCCTCAAGACCAACGCCGAGATCGTGTCGGGCTTCAGCCTGTGGCCCCAGGCGATTACCTTTGAGCATTACCGGGAGATCTTTACCAACCCCGCGTGGTACACCGGCTACCTGAATTCCCTGACCTACGTTGCCATGAACACCGTGATCTCACTGGTCATCGCGCTGCCCGCCGCCTACGCCTTTTCGCGCTACAGCTTTCAGGGCGACAAGCACCTGTTCTTCTGGCTGCTGACCAACCGCATGGCCCCGCCCGCCGTGTTCCTGCTGCCCTTCTTCCAGCTCTATCAAAGCGTGGGCCTGTTCGACACCCACATCGGCGTGGCGCTGGCCCACCTGCTGTTCAATGTGCCGCTGGCGGTGTGGATTCTGGAAGGCTTTATCAGCGGCGTGCCGCGTGAGATCGACGAAACCGCGTATATCGACGGTTACAGCTTTGGGCACTTCTTTTTTCGGGTCTTTATTCCGCTGGTCCGCAGCGGGATTGGGGTGACCGCGTTCTTCTGCTTTATGTTTAGCTGGATTGAGCTGCTGCTGGCCCGTACCCTGACCAGCGTGGACGCCAAACCCATCGCCGCCGTCATGACCCGCACCGTCAGCGCGTCGGGCATGGACTGGGGTCTGCTGGCCGCCGCCGGCGTCCTGACCATCGTGCCGGGCGCACTGGTCATCTACTTCGTGCGCAACTACATCGCCAAGGGCTTCGCACTGGGGCGCGTGTGATGCTGCCGGCTACCGCCACCGTATCTCCTCGCGCCCTGCGTATAAGGAGGACCTGAACATGGCCTGGATGTCCTGGACCTGGCCCACCGCCGTCTTCATCATGCTGATCTTCGCTGCCATCGCCGTGCTGACCATCATGGACCTGCGTTCTGCGCCGGTGACGCGCAAGGGCTTCCTGCCCATTCCCACCGACAGGGGCGACCGTTTTTACATCGCCATGCTGGGCCTGCTGGTTATCAACCTGACGTGGTGGGGCGTGACCGACGCCACCCCGCTGATCGGCCTGACCCTCTCGCTGATCTGGCTGGGCGTGACCATGCGCTGGGGCTAGACCCGCCGCTTTCCGTTTCCCCCCCTTGTCCACCCGTTGTCCATCCGTGGGTCCGCAGCTCATCCCTTCCATCTGCGATCAGACCCTGACAGGCCGGAGAAGGTCCGCCCCCACCCGTTTCCCAGGCTGACCCACAACCGGGTAGTCGGAAGACGTTCGAGAACCCCTTTCTGGAGGACTTATGAACCGCAAGCAACAAGGCTTTGCCCGCAACAGTCTGCTCTTCAGCGGTGCGCTGGCCCTCACGCTGGCCGCCACGCTGGGGGTGCAGGCCCAGGGCCAGACTGCCGCCGCCAGCACTGCCGCTGCCAAGAAATGGGTGGACAAGGAGTTCCAGCCGTCTACGCTGAGCAAGGCGCAGCAGATGAAGGAAATGGAGTGGTTTATCAACGCGGCCAAGCCGTACAAGGGTCTGACCATCACCGTAGCTTCCGAGGCACTGACCACACACAAATATGAATCCGAAGTGCTGGCAAAGGCGTTCACCGAGATCACGGGCATCAAGGTCAAGCACGACATCATTCAGGAAGGCGACGTGATCGAGAAGCTGCAAACGCAGTTTCAGTCGGGCAAGACCATTTATGACGCGTACGTCAACGACTCGGATCTGATCGGCACGCACTTCCGCAACGACTTCGTGCTGCCGCTGAGTGACTATATGGCCGGGGCAGGCAAGGCCGTAACTTCGCCCACACTGGATCTCAAGGACTTTATCGGCCTGAGCTTTACCACCGGCCCCGACAAGAAGCTCTACCAGTTGCCCGATCAGCAGTTCGCCAACCTGTACTGGTTCCGCGCCGACTGGTTTGCCCGCCCGGACCTGAAAGCGAAGTTCAAGGCCAAGTACGGCTATGAACTTGGCGTGCCAGTCAACTGGAGCGCCTACGAGGACATCGCCAACTTCTTTACCAACGACGTCAAGACCATCGACGGCAAGAAAGTGTACGGTCACATGGACTACGGCAAGAAAGACCCCAGCCTGGGCTGGCGATTCACCGACGCGTGGCTGAGCATGGCGGGCAACGGCGATAAGGGCACACCCAACGGCTTGCCGGTAGACGAGTGGGGCGTACGCGTGGAGAACTGTCACCCGGTGGGGTCCAGCGTCACGCGCGGCGGGGATACCAACGGCCCGGCGGCGGTGTACGCGTTGACCAAGTACGTGGAGTGGCTCAAGAAATACGCGCCGCCAGAGGCGGGCGGCATGACCTTTTCCGAGTCCGGGCCAGTGCCCGCCCAGGGCAACATTGCCCAGCAGATCTTCTGGTACACCGCCTTTACTGCCGATATGGTTAAAAAAGGCCTGCCCGTGGTGAACGCCGACGGTACGCCGAAGTGGCGCATGGCCCCCAGCCCGCACGGCTCTTACTGGCGCGAGGGCACCAAGCTGGGTTATCAGGACGTGGGTGCGTGGACTTTCCTGAAAAGTACGGATCCCAAGCACACCGCCGCCGCGTGGCTGTACGCGCAATTTGTGACGGCCAAGACCACCAGCCTGAAAAAGAGCATCGTGGGCCTAACCTTTATCCGTGAGAGCGACATCAATAGCAAGTACTTCACCGACAATGCCAACAAGTACGGCGGCCTGATTGAGTTCTACCGCTCGCCTGCCCGCGTGGCCTGGTCCCCCACCGGCACCAACATCCCCGATTACCCCAAGATGGCGCAACTGTGGTGGCAGGCGATTGCTCCCGCCGCTGCCGGCGAAGTCACGCCGCAGCAGGCCATGGACGGCCTTGCCAAGGAGCAGGACAAGATCATGAGCCGTCTGGAACGCGCGGGCATGAAGCGCTGCGCCCCGATTATGAACCCCGAAAAGACCGCGCAGTATTGGTTCGATCAGCCCGGCGCACCCTACCCCAAGCTCGCCAACGAGAAGGAAAAGGGTGAGACCGTGGCCTATGAAACCCTGCTGAAGAACTGGAAGGCAGGCAAGGTCAAGTAATTGAGTTCTGTTCTTGCCCTGGCCCCAGAGCTGCTGCGTGTTGTGGCGGTCTCTGAGGCGGGGAGGGGTCACTGCACTTTGCCGACACAAACACTTCCGGTATAAACATTGACCTTGGCCCTCCGCGCCGCTGGCGTTTGAATTGCCCGGCGGCGCGGTAGACCCTCTCGCTTTGACGTTTGGCCAGTTTTTTTGAAAGCCACGCGTGAGGACAAGTCAGCAAGCCCCAATCTATTGGCAAAACCATACTTTCTGCCTGGCTTTTCCATGTGTTCCAGCAATCTCAGGACCACACAACAAAGAATCTTAAACATTTCGGGTCGTCACTTTGCTTTTCACTTCCATTCTCAGACTCAGGCGTCATTATCTTCAGACTCAATCGGTACAGGAGGCCCCCACCGTCTATGACCCAGTACATTCTGTCTCTTGACCAGGGCACCACCAGCAGCCGCGCCATCGTCTTCGATCACGCCGGCCAGATCCGGGCGCGGGCGCAAAAGGAGTTCCGGCAGATTTTCCCCCGTCCCGGCTGGGTGGAGCACGACGCCAGCGAGATCTGGAGTACCCAGAGCGGCGTGATGCAAGAGGCCCTGAGCAGCGCCGGGATTCGCGCCTCGGATCTGGCCGCCATCGGCATCACCAACCAGCGCGAGACGGTGGTGGTCTGGGACCGTCAGAGCGGGCAGCCCATTCACCACGCTATCGTCTGGCAGGACCGCCGCACCGCTGGCCTGTGTGACCAGTTGCGGGAGGCGGGCAAGGAAAGCCTCTTTCACGAGAAGACCGGACTGATTCTGGACGCCTATTTTTCGGGGACCAAGATCAGGTGGATTCTGGACCACGTGGAGGGCGCACGCCAGAAGGCCGAGCGCGGCGAACTGGCCTTCGGCACAGTGGATTCCTGGCTGGTCTACAAGCTGACCGGCGGCGAATTGCACATCACTGACGCCAGCAACGCCAGCCGCACGCTGCTGTACAACATCCACACGGGCGACTGGGACGACGAATTGCTGGCCGTGCTGGACATTCCCCGCGCCATGCTGCCCGAGGTGCGCGCCAGTTCGGAGGTCTACGGACACACCGCGCCGGGACTGCTGGGCGCGCAGGTGCCGATTGCGGGCATCGCGGGCGATCAGCAGGCGGCCACCTTCGGGCAGGTCTGCCTGGACGTGGGCATGGCGAAGAACACCTACGGTACCGGCTGCTTCATGCTGCTCAACACCGGTCAGCACGCGGTGCAGTCCGGGCACCGGCTGCTCACCACAGTGGGGTGGCAACTGCCGGACGGGCAGGGGGGCCAGCAGACCACCTACGCCCTGGAGGGCGGCGTCTTCGTGGCGGGCGCGGTGGTGCAGTGGCTGCGCGACGGCCTGGGCCTGATCCGCAACAGCGGGGACGTGGAGGCGCTGGCGGCCAGCGTGCCGGACAGCGGCGGCGTGGTCCTGGTCCCGGCCTTTGTAGGGCTGGGCGCACCGTACTGGGACCCCTACGCGCGCGGCACCATCGTGGGCATGACGCGCGGCACCACCGCCGCCCACATTGCCCGCGCCGCGCTGGAGAGTGTGGCCTTCCAGAGTGCCGAACTGCTGGAGGCCATGCAGCAGGACACCGCCCGCACGGGGACGCAGGTCTCAGAATTGCGAGTGGACGGCGGCGGCAGCGTCAACGACGCCATGATGCAGTTTCAGGCCGACATTCTGGGCGTGCCGGTGATCCGGCCGAAGGTGACGGAAACCACGGCGCTGGGCGCGGCGTATCTGGCCGGACTGGCAGTGGGCTTCTGGCGGGATCAGGATGAACTCAAGGCGCTGTGGCAGACCGGGCGTACCTTTGAGCCAACAATCGAGGTCGACCAGCGCGAGGCGCGGCTGCATACCTGGAAACGTGCCGTTGAGCGCAGTCGCGACTGGGACAGGCCCGAATAGGGACGCAGTGATGGTTTGCACAGCTGCCACGGACAGGCTCAGCCCTTGTTTTGATCGTGAACATATGTTCAAATATATTGAACAAACGTTCTTCGCCATCGAAGCCGATGTTGAAGGCCGTGACCTCCTTGCTCTTTCCCCGGCTCTAAAAGGAACCCCTATGAAGCGTGCAGACATCATCGAAGCGGCCATCGAGGCTCACACCTGGGACATGCTGGTGATCGGCGGCGGCGCCTCCGGCCTGGGGACGGCAGTGGAGGCGGCCACCCGCGGCTACCGCACGCTGCTGCTGGAATCTCACGACTATGCCAAGGGCACCTCCAGCCGCAGCACCAAGCTGGTCCACGGCGGCGTGCGCTACCTGGCCCAGGGCAACATCTCACTGGTGCGCGAGGCGCTGCATGAGCGCGGCCTGCTGAAAAAGAACGCGCCGCATCTGGTGCGGGATCAGGGCTTTCTGATTGCTGCCTACAAGTGGTGGTCCGCGCCGTTCTACGGCATTGGCCTGAAGATGTACGACCTGCTGGCCGGAAAATTGAACCTTCAGGCCAGCCGATACATCAACAAGGCTCAGGCCCTGACCAACATCCCCACCCTGAAAAAGTCCGGGCTGGGCGGCGGAATCCTGTACTTCGACGGCCAGTTTGACGACTCCAGGCTGGCGGTCACCCTGCTGAGGACGCTGGAAGACCACGGCGGCGTGGCCCTCAACCACGCGCCCGTCACGGGCCTCGTCATGGAAGGCGGCAAGGTGGTGGGAGTGCACTGGCAGGATGGGGAAACCGGCCAGACCCACGAGGCCCGCGCCAGGGTTGTCGTGAATGCCACCGGCGTGTTCGTGGACGATCTGCGGCGCATGGAAGACCCGAACGTCAAGCCCATGCTGTCGCCCAGCCAGGGGGTGCACGTGGTGGTGGACCGCCGCTTTCTCCCTGGAGAAAGTGCCCTGATGATTCCGCGCACCGACGACGGGCGGGTGCTGTTCGCCGTGCCGTGGCATGACCATGTGGTGATCGGCACCACCGACACCCCGGTACCGGACGTGTCGTGGGAGCCGCGCGCCCTGCCTGAGGAGGTGGACTTCATCCTGGAGACCGCGGCACAGTACCTCTCCCCTGTACCCACCCGCGCGGATGTGCGGAGCGTGTACGCGGGCCTACGCCCACTGGTCAAGGCCGCCGAGGGCACCGACACCAAGGCGTTGTCACGCGACCACGTGATTCGCATCTCAGCGGGCGGCATGCTGACGCTGACCGGGGGCAAATGGACCACCTACCGCCGCATGGGCGCCGACGCCGTAACGCGCGCCGCCGAACTGGCGGGTCTGCCCCGGCGCATGAGCCTGACCGAGGGCCTGAAGCTCCACGGGGCCACCGCCGAGGACCGGCCTGAGCCCTGGAAGGTCTACGGCACCGACGCCGAGCGGGTCATGGCGCTGCCGGGCGCGTCTGTCCGGCTGCATGCCGAGCTGCCCTACTTCGAGGCGGAGGTGCGCTGGGCCGCCCAGCAGGAGCAGGCCCGCACGGTTGAGGATGTGCTGTCTCGCCGCACCCGCGCCCTGCTGCTGAATGCCCGCGCCAGTGCCGACGCCGCGCCGCGCGTGGCCGCCATCCTGGCCGAGGAGCTGGGCCGGGACGAGGCCTGGCAGGCCGCGCAGGTACAGGCTTACCGCGAGCTGTCGGCGGGGTACATGCTGCCCGGGGGCGTGGTTCCCGCAGACATGCAGGCGGGAGAGAGCGGAGCCGTGCGCCCGGCCTGAACAACCGCTCAGGCAGAGCAATCAAGGTCGTCCGACACGGAGCGTGTGGACGGCTTTTTCCTTTGGGCAGCCCCACCGTTCACACCTGGGGAACATGTTTAACGGTGTGCCAGAGCGGCGCCAGGACACGCAGCGCGGTGAATGATTGAGGTACACGCTGGCCATTTCGGTCCCATCGTGGGGATCTCAGGTGGCCTCTCCTGGATGCTCCAGGACCCGAACGGCCCACCCCAGCGCCCCGCGACGTCACCCTCCAGCGGAAGACAGCTAGACTGCCCCTATCCCAGGAGGTTTTTCCTTGTTTCAGCCTGACCGTGAAGCCCTGCCCCTGCCCGAACTGCGCGCCCTGCAATTGCAGCGTATCCAGGACATGGTGGCGCGGCAGTACGAACATGTTCCTGCCTACCGCGAAAAGTTCAGTGCGGTGGGCGTGCAGCCCGGCGACATGAAGTCGCTGGACGATCTGAGCCGCTTTCCCTTCACCCGCAAAATAGATCTGCGCGACAACTACCCGCTGGGGCTGCTGGCCACCCCCCGCCAGAACCTGCGCCGCCTGCACGCCAGCAGCGGCACCGGGGGCAAACCGACGGTGGTGGGCTACGACGAGCGCGACCTGGAGATCTTCGCCGAGGTGGTGGCCCGCAGCCTGCACGCGGCGGGCGCGCGGCCCGGCATGGTCTTTCACAACGCCTACGGCTACGGGCTGTTTACCGGCGGGCTGGGCCTGGACGGCGGCGCGCGGCGGCTGGGCCTGTGCACCGTACCGGTCTCGGGCGGCGGCACCGAGCGGCAGGTCGGGCTGATCCAGGACCTTGAGCCGGAGGTGATCGCCTGCACCCCCAGCTACGCGCTGGTGCTGGCCGAGGCGCTGGAACGCCAGGGGCTGGGGCCGGGCGATCACTCCCTGAAATACGCCGTGCTGGGTGCCGAGCCCTGGGCCGAGAAGACCCGCGCCGAGGTGGAGAAACGCCTGGGCGTGACCGCCACCAACATCTACGGCCTGTCCGAGATCATCGGCCCCGGCGTCAGCAATGAGGACGTCGCCGAGCAGCGCGGAAGCTACATCTGGGAGGACCACTTCTACCCGGAAATCGTGGACCCCGACACCGGAGAGGCGGTGCCGGACGGCCAGTGGGGCGTGTTGATCCTGAGCAGCATCAGCCGCAGCGCCCTGCCGATTCTGCGCTACTGGACCGGCGACATCACCCGGCTGCTGCCCGGCGACAACCAGACCGGGCGCACCATGCGGCGCATGGACATCATCCGCGGCCGCAGCGACGACCTGATCATCCTGCGCGGCGTCAACGTGTATCCCACCCAGCTGGAAGCCGTGCTGGTCAGCCTGGGTCAGGTCAGCCCGCACTATCACGTGACCCTGACCCGCACCGGCATCATGGACGAGCTGACCCTGCAGGTGGAGGCCGAATCGGAGGCCGCCAGTCTGCGCGACGAGATCGTGCGGCTGATCAAGACCCAGGTGGGCGTGACCGTGCACTGTGAACTGTGCGTACCGGGCACTCTACCCCGCAGCGAGGGCGGCAAGCTGCGCCGCGTGACCGACCTGCGGGGAGAACGGTAGCGAGACAGGTGAGCGCACATTGAGCCCTGCGCTGATCCGCCCGGCCTTGCCCGCCGACGAGGCAAGGCTGGGCGAGATCGCCTACCTGACCGGCTATTTTGGAAACAGTGCCGCGCCGTATTTTCCCGATCGCCAGCTTTTCGCGGACCTGTGGATCCGGGCCTATTTCCGGCTGCCGGCGGCTGTGGGCTTCGTGGCCCAGGTGGACGGCGACGTGATCGGCTACATCATTGGTTCGGCCGATGAGGTGGCCTACCGGCGCGCCCTTGCGCGTGTCGTGGCCGACACCGTTGTGCCCGGCCTGCTGACCCGCCGGTACACCCACCCCCTGTCGGGCCTCCCCTACCTCCTGCGTACCCTGCGGTATCCCTCACCCCACGCTCCAGTTTCGCAGTTCCCAGCGCACCTGCACCTGAATCTGCTGCCCCAGGCACGCGGGCTGGGGCTGGGGCTGGGCCTGCTCCAGGCTTTCCTGGAGCGTTCAGGACAATTGGGCGTGCCGGGCGTGCAACTGTCTACCACCGATCAGAACCAGGCCGCGCTGGGCCTCTACGCAAAAGCAGGGTTCACGGTTGCCGCTGCGGAGAGAAGCGGTCTGTGGACGCCATGGCTGGGTGAATCGGCCCAGCAACTGTGCCTGACGTGCCGCCTGGAGGTCACGCACAGCCCCTGAAGCGCAGCCGCCGGCAGCGCCCCAGCATCCACCCCCCAGGCTTTACACCTCGTTTCCGTTTGCGCGTATGATGGATCATGAATGGCAGTGACAGCTGTCGGCATGTGCGGCCCCTGGCCCGCAAGACACACACCTGGTCCCGGCTTCGCGGGGCGGGAAAATGGATCGGCTGGCTGGCCTTCGTGGGCACAGCTCAGGCGGCCAGCGTGCCGCCAGACTGGTACACACGGACTGTCCCCCTGCGGGTGGTGCAGCCCGTGGCAGATCAATCCAGTGCGTACAGCGCCGTCGTTGACGCCAGCGGCGGCGAACTGGAGGCCCTGGACGACGCTGGCAATTCCTACCTCCTCACCGTTCCACCCGGCGCGTTGCCGGGGCCGACGCGAATCACGGTCACCCCTCTGACCCGGGTCGGCGGCCTGCCCTTCAAGGCTGGACTGGGTGTCGGTGCACGTCTGGAACCGCACGGCCTGAGCTTCCTGCGCCCGGCCACCCTGGCCATCACACCCGCTAAGCCACTGAACCTCCAGACCCTGATGCCGTGGCGGATCGAGGGAGAGCGGCAGCACCTGGACGTCATCGTGGCCCGTGCAAACCCGACCCAGATTACCTTTGTTCTCAACCACTTTTCGGATTACGGAACCTCCAGCGCCTCCGAAACGGAACGCAGCATTGAGCTGGCGCGTCCCGCTCTGGAAGCACAGGAGCAGCTGGGCCGGGACATGGCCAAGGTGCTGGGCCAGGAACGGCAGAATCAGCTGCTGGGCATAGACGATGCAGAGACAGGCATGTCGTCTGCTGCCCTGGAGGAACTCACAGCGCTGCTCAAGGCGTATGAAACACAAGTTCTTGAGCCTCTGAAAGCTGTGGCAAATGAAAACTGCGCGCTGGCCCACCTCTATCTCCAGGAACGGGTAGGCCTGATCAAGCAGATGCAGACGCTTGGCCGTGGCGATGAGGCGCTTGACGTTTTGCACGATGTGCTGGGTGAGGGACTCAGCGATGCGGTGGGCCGGCAATGTCTGAAAGAGCAGTTCGAGCTTTGCCTGATGAGCGGAGGGGACGTGGCCGGCCTGGTCCAGTGGGCCATCGGCTGGGAGCGCAGCCGACAACTGGTGGGGGCGGATGACGCACCCCGTTCCCTGCTGGACGGTGGGGAACTGGCCGCCGCCCTCAAAGACTACGTGCAGCGCTGTGGCCGCTATGAGCTGGAAATGGTGTCGACGCTGGACTACGAGGGCGTGCGGCCTGACGCCTCAGGCGCCATTTCACTGGGCTCAACCGAGCTCAAGCGCCAGATCAGCGTTCAGGCGCGCCTTCCCCTCGTGACGCAGGCCTCCTCTGCAGTCGGGGTTTCCCTTCCGACCGGTCAGGGTCCCCTGAGCTACGCGAAGTACGAGGAAGCGGGCTCCACCTCAATGGTGACGATAGGCGTCACAGGCAGTTGTACCTCGTCGGCTTTCGGAACGCGGGCGGGGAACATGCAGGTGAAGCTGGATCTGCTCTTTAAGGACAAGCAGGTGCAGCCGCCCCAGAAAATCCAGGGCCTGAGTGAACAAGTCCAGAAAATTCTCGGGCGGTTGCCGAGGATTGGTCTTCTGAGCGTCGCGCGTGAAGTGGATCTTGAACACTCCACGCTGACGATCCAGCCGGGTGAGCCGACAGAAATCAGTCTCGTGAAATGCGTTTCGACCGGCGGATCGTCTTCTGAGAAACAGGAGGCCCAGACCTGGCTGACCGAGTGGAGTCAGCGGCTGCGCCCGGCAGGAGACGAACAGGCGGGTTGGACGCTGGAACCATTGCAGCCTGCGCCAGGCGTGCTTGGCCGCCTGACCCAGCACGATGACGGGAGTCGGACACCTCAAAAAGACGGTAAGAAGGTCTGGGACCTGCGGATTGATGTCAAACACACGCCACACCGCTGACCTGTTCCCTCAGGGAGGAAAACATGAAGAACGGACTGTTGTTCACGGCATTGCTGGCTTTCTCGGGATGGAGCGCAGCGGCCCTGCCCAATCCCTGCAAACTCCTGAGCGCCGCCGAAGTTCAGGGCGTGTACGGCAGCAAGGTCAGGGTAGGCCAGCTGGAAACTGCGGACGGCATGAACAGATGCGAATTCGAGCAGGCCAAAGGTGGTCTGGTGGTGATGGTGGCCTCCCATAGCATCCTTCAGGGCAAGCCGCTCAAACAGATGGCAGAGGCCTCAGACCTGCCCGGCTTGATCCATGCGGTCCCAAAGCTGGGCGATGAGGCCTACGCCGGGGCAAGCTCCGTCGTTGCGGTGGAGGGACAGCCCAGTACCTTGACCAGCGGCGTCTCGGTAATTGTTCGCAAGGGCCCGCATATTCTGATGATGATCAGTCTGGTGAACGGGAAAGGACCCAGCGAGGCCGCACTACTCAGTCTTACGAAGCGGGCGGTCACCCGGTTGCGCTAGGGAAGGCCGAAGCCGTGAAGATTCGGGAGGTCTGCCGGGCAGGCGAGTGAAAATCACGAGGGATGTCGGGACGCTCAAGACCCCGTCGGTGTCTCTACCAAGCGCTGCACATCAACCTGACGGTGGACCAGCGCCCTACACCTGCAGGTCCAGCCTCCGCACCTCCGTACCGGCAAAGCGTTCGATGCCCAGCGGCGAGACATCGATGAAGGGGGTCTCACCCGTCGCGATCTGGGCCACCACGCGGCCTATGGCGGCCGCCTGCATGACGCCGTGTCCGGAAAAACCGCAGGCGTTGAGCCAGCCCTCCGCGCCGGGCATGCGGCCCACCACCGGAAAGCCGTCGGGGGTCAGTTCGTAGTAGCCCCACCAGCTGGCGTTGCGGTCCAGCGCGGCCGCGTCCAGCCACGGCCAGCGTGTCAGCGCCAGTTCCAGGGTAGGTTCCAACCAGCCCCAGTTCAGGCCCTCCTTCCAGCCGCTGTCCAGCGGGTCCGCCCGTCCGAAGATCAGACGCTCTCCTTCCGAGCGCAGGTAGACGCCGCTGCCCAGGTCAAAGGTCATCGGCACCGGGCGGGGCAGCGTCAGCGGGCCAGTGCAAAAGACCATCCGGCGGGCCGGCTGCACTGGAATGTCCAGGCCAGCCAGCTTCCCCACCTCCCCGGACCACGCCCCCGCCGCGTTCAGCAGCTGCGGGGCCTGATACGGGCCGGCCGGCGTGTCCACCCGCCAGAGTCCGCCCACGCGCGTGATGGCCGTGACTGGCGTGTCCAGCACCACCTGCGCCCCGGCTTCACGTGCCAGCCGCACGTACTCGTGGTTGAGGCTGTGGGCGTCCACCTTGCCGTCGGTGGGACAGAAGCTGCAGCCGCCCAGGCCAGCAGTGTCAAAGGTGGCGTACCGCTGCGCCTCATCGGGGGTCAGGGCCTCCGAAGGAATGCCCAGGCTCTGCTGCAGCGCCACGGCGTCGCGGTGCCCCGGCCAGCCCGCTTCCGGAATCAGCATCAGGTAGCCCTCGGCGCGGTAGCCGGACGCCGGCATGGCGGCGTACTCCGCGATGCTCTCGCGCGACAGCACAATATTGGTTTCATTGTGGAATTGCGCCCGCACGCCCGCCACGCTGCGGCCGGTGGAGCCACTGGCCGGGCGGTCTTTGTCCAGCACCACCACCTTCAGGCCGCGCTGCGCCAGACGGTAGGCACTGGCCGCGCCGATGATGCCCGCGCCGATCACCACGATGTCGGCGGTCTGTGCGGTCATTTCAGGTCCGCCTCGATCACCGGAAAACCCTCGACCGGGTACGTGTCCACGTTGGCTGAGCGCTGCTGCACCAGCACGCCGCCGTCCACGCTGATGAACTGCCCCGTGATGTATGCCGCGTCATCGGACGCCAGGAACAGCGCCGCGCCGGTCATGTCCTCAGCCACGCCGTAGCGGCCCAGCGGCACGGTCTTCTCGCGTTCGCGCAGCTGCTCCTCGGTCAGACCGTAGGTGTTGATGAAGCCCGGCACCACACCGCAGACGCGAACGCCGTAGGGTGCGAGATCAAGGGCCATCGAGCGGGTCATCGCCTCGATGCCGCCTTTCATCGCGTCGTAGGCCACATTGCCCCGGTGGGCGCGGGTGGCCCCGCCGGAAGAGGTCGTGAGAATCACGCCGCTGCGTCGCCGCGCCATGATGCGGGCCGCGCGGTGCGAGCACAGGAACACGCTCTTGAGATTGACCTTCTGGATGTGGTCCCACCAGGCCTCGTCCGCGTCCAGAAAGTGCCGGGTGGTGTCGATCAGGGCGGCGTTGTTGTACAGCACGTCCACGTAGCCGAACTCAGCCTCGGTGGCGCTGAACATGGCGTCCACCTCAGCGGTGTCAGACACGTCGGCAGGCACCGCCAGGGCCGCGCCGCCCGCCGCCGTGATCTCGTCCACCACGGCCTGAACCATCTCGGGCTTGATGTCATTGACGGCGACTTTGGCACCTTCGGAGGCAAAGCGCAGGGCCACGGCCCGCCCGATGCCGCCGCCTGCGCCGGTGATGAGGACGGTCTTGTTGCTGAAGCGTTGTGGGTTGCTCATGTTTCTTCTCCTGTGGGTGGGGTCTGTTGGGCGTGTGGGGGTGGTGCTGAGGGTTAATTCGGGGCGCCAAGGCACCAGCGCCGCGCCCAGTCCTGCGGTGTGCCAGACAGATCAGGGGTCAGAGACACCAGCTGACCGGGCCGCAATTGCGCTGCCAGCGGCAGGTCCTCCGGATGCACGACGGCAGGTTTGTGGTAGCCGCCGATGCGCCCCCGGTCCGCCAGCAGGATAATCGGCTCTCCAGCCGGCGTGACCTGTACCGCGCCGGTCGGCGTGGCCTCGCTGGTCACCTGCCCACCCGGAACTTCGGGGCCGCCCAGACGCAATCCCATGCGGTCTGAGCCCATCACGCGGAAAGGGGCGCTCCCCAGGGCTTTCAGGGCCTCCAGCGAGGCCTGCGGGCCGGGCCGCAGGCGCAGGGTGACGTGCTGGGGCAGGCCCAACGGAAGATTGGCAAACCCCGGGAGAGCGTCCTGCACGCCAGCGACGCCCAGCACGTCGTCTGCACGCAGAGGCCGACCCACCCGGCCGATCAGGTCGGTGCTGCAACTGCCGAGGAACGGGGTACCCTCGAAGCCGCCCGCCACCGCCAGATACGCCCGCGCGCCGGTCTGGGTGGACGTAAAACGCAAGGCCTCGCCCCTGCGCAGCCGGAACCCCTGCTGCATCGGATGACCCTGGGGCCGCATTCCAAATCCGGCCACACCCACCACCACGTCACGCAGGGCAGTCAGCACCGGACCTTTCAGGGTAAGTTCCAGCAGCGGCGCGTCCGGCGGGTTGCCCACCAGCCCGTTGGCGAAGTGGGCCGCGAGCGGGTCCAGCGGGCCGCTGCGGGCCAGACCAACATGCGCCTGATGCGGGCGTCCCCCGTCCATCAGCAGGTCCAGCAGGCCGGGCTTCTCCACACGGAAAGCAGGAAGCCGGGGTTCGGTCGGCCACAGCTCGCGCACGGCAGGCAGGGGCGGCGTCTGACCCTGGGAAGGCCGGAAGCGCACGCGGTCTCCCGGCGCGATCAGAAACGGTTCCACTCGGTTGGGATCATAGATGGTGGTCAGCGCCGTTCCCAGCAGGTTCCAGCCCCCCGGTGAGGGCAGCGGGTACACGCAGGTCTGGGCATTGGCGACGGCGACTGCACCCTGCGGCACACTGGCACGCGGGGTGGAGCGGCGGGGCAACCTGAGCTGTTCGGGAACCTCGCCCAGAAAGGGAAAGCCGGGTGTGAAACCCACCGCGTAGACGTGGTACTCGGCACCCGAATGCAGGCGGACCACCTCCGACTCGCCAAGGCCAGTGCGGGCAGCCACATCGGACAGATCGGGGCCGTCGTAACGAACAGGCAGTTCGATCAGGCGGCCTTCAGCGTCCACCGGGTCGTCGAAACTGGCCAGATGCCACGCGGCCCATGCCCGGACTTCTGCCCCAGAGACCCGTGCCTCGTCGTATTCCACGAACAGGTTGACGTAGCCGGGACCCAGATCGGTGACCCCCGCCAGCAGGTTGGCCCGCAGCGCCCGGTGAAGGGCGTGCAGGCGGGCATTCTGGTGCAGGTCCAGCTCCTGAGAGAACTGAACGTAGAAGCCGGTGGGCCGGGCAGGGCGACGCATTCAGGCTGGCGCGGCGAAGGTGCGGACCTCCACGCCCGCAGCCTCCAGCGCGTCCCGGACGGCGCGCGCAATCTGCACGGCGTTGGGGTTGTCGCCGTGGATGCACAGCGAATCCACCTCGAATTCGAAGAAGCCGCCGTCGATAGCCTCGATGCGCCCCTGGGTGGCCATCATCACGGCGCGGCGGGCGGCCTCAGCGGGATCGTGGATGCTGGAGCCGGGCATGGACCGTGGGGCCAGCCGTCCGTCTCCCAGGTAGGCGCGTTCTGGAAAGGTTTCCAGCACCACCGGCACGCCGAGCCGGCGGGCCTCGGTTTCCAGCAGCGTGGCCGGCAGGACCATCAGCGGCAGCGCCGGATCGAAATCGCGGGTGGCCCCGGCAATCGCCGCCGCCGTCGGCGCGTGCGTCCAGGCACGGGTGGACAGCGCGCCGTGTGCCTTGACGTGTTGCAGCCGTCTCCCAGCAGCCTGCGCCATACCTGCCAGCGCCGAGATCTGGTACAGCGTGTCGGCGTAGACCTGATCGGGGGCCGCCTCCAGGATTCGCCGTCCGAATCCGGGTAAATCGGGGTAGCTGGGATGGGCCCCCAGGCCCAGCCCATGCAGCCGCGCCAACTCCACCGTCCTCTGCATGGTCAGCGGGTCACCCGCGTGGAAGCCGCAGGCGACGTTCACGCTGCTCAGCAGGGGAAACAGATGGGCGTCGTCGCCCAGCGTCCAGGCCCCGTAGGACTCGCCCGCGTCGGCGTTCAGGTCAATGGAGGTGCGGGTCATACGGTCAGGCTAGCGGAAAAGGACGCCCAAGGGCGCACTTACGCCAGCTCACCCACCCGTACCGTCTCCAGCGCGGCCAGCACGTCTTTGACCAGATCAGCCGGGTCCTCGATGCCCACGCTCATGCGGACCAGTCCCGGCGTCACACCATGGCGCAGCAGGGTTTCCTCACCCAGCAGGGCGTGGGTGGTGCTGGCCGGATGGCAGGTCAGGCTTTCCACGTCGCCCAGGCTGACGGCCTGCGTGAACAGCGTCAGGCTGTCCAGAAAGGCCATGGCGGCCTGCCAGCTGCCCAGGTCCAGGCTGATCAGCCCGCCGAAAGCCCGCATCTGCCGCGCGGCGACGTCGTGGCCGGGATGGCTCTTGAGGCCGGGGTAGTACAGCGCCTCGATGGCCGGGTGGCCCTGCAGGGCTTCGGCCAGCGCCATCGCCCCGGCGCAGTGGGCCTCCATCCGGAGGGGCAGGGTCTTCATGCCGCGCAGGAACAGGTAGCCCTCGAATGGCCCCAGCGACGCGCCTACGTGCCGCAACCCCACGCCGCGCAGTTCCATCAGCAGGTCTGCCGGTCCCGCCACCACGCCGCCGATGGCGTCGCCGTGCCCACCCAGGTACTTGGTGGCGCTGTGCATCACCAGATCGACGCCGAACTCGATGGGCCGCGTCAGGTACGGCGTGCTGAAGGTGTTGTCGACCACCGTCAGCGCCCCCACCGCTTTCGCCGCCCGCGTCACCCGCGCCAGATCGAAGATGCCCAGCCGGGGATTGGTGGGCGTTTCCAGCCAGACCATCCGGGTCTTTGCGTTCAGCTTGCTTTCCAGGTCCGCCTCGTCATGGGCCTCATGGACCGCCACGCCGAATTTGCTGGCCACTTCCAGCAAGAAGCCCTCGGTACCGCCGTACAGCGGGGCCAGGAACACCACCTCGTCGCCGGATTTCAGCAGGGTCAGGGCAATGGCCGATACTGCGCCCATCCCGCTGGCAAACGCCACCGCGTCCTCGGCGCCTTCCAGATCGGCCAGCTTCTGCTCGAAGGCGCGCACGGTGGGATTGGTCACGCGCGAGTAGAAGTAACCGCTCTCCTCCCCTGCGAACAGCCGCTGGCCGCGCTCGGCGCTGCCGTAGGCGAAGGTGCTGGTGGCGTAGATGGGCGTGGCGTGCGCGCCCGTGGCCGGGTCGATTCCCTGGCCCGCGTGAACGGCGCGCGTGCGAAAGCCGCGTGGGTCTGAATTGGACATACGGCCATCTTAGGACACCTGGCCTAACGGGCGTTCGTTTGAGGGGGACGGACGCTGCACCCTGGGCCGGTGGGGAGGCCGCTAAGCTGTGCCCCATGCTGCCTACCCTGGCCGAATTGCTGACCCTCCCGGCCTTCGCTGGGGCGGAGGTCAGGAGCGGCCACGCCCGGCTGGGGACACCAGTCACCTGGGTCCACGTCTCCGAGATCAGCGACGCGGCCCGCTTTCTCAGCGGCGGGGAGCTGCTGCTCAGTACCGGTACCCCGCTGACTGGGAACGACGCCGGCGTCTACATCCGCTCACTGGCAGGCGGCGGGGCGCACGGGCTGGCACTGGAGCTGGTGCGCGAGGTTCGTGAATTGCCCCAGGCTGCCCTGGAGGCGGCCCGCGAGACCGACTTTCCGCTGATCGTCTTCGGACACGAGGTCAGTTTTGCGGAGCTGACCCGCGCCGCCCACGCCCGGATTCTCAGGCCGCCCGCCGCCGCCGCCCCGCCGTCCCTGTCTGCCGTGACCGACGCCCTGACCGAGACGGGCCGCGCTGCGGGCTTCGTGGCCTCGCAGCTGGGCGCGGTGCTGGCCCTGCCGCCGCGCCCGCGCCTGACCCTGCTCGGCACCCTGGAGGCGCTGCTGGCGTGCAACTTCAACGTGGCCGAGGCGGCCCGCAGCCTGGGCGTACGCCGCCAGACGGTGTACTACCGCCTGGAACAGCTGCGCGCCATGCTGGGCGAACTTGACGATCCCCGGCGGCAACTGGGCCTGCTGCTGGCGCTGGAGTTGTCGAAAGGCCGGGAAGACTGAGAACGCCAGCTTTTGGACACCCTGTCTCTTGAGTCCGGCGCAATGAAAGGAGGACAATGACAGGCAGCGTTCCGCTTCAATCCTTTGTGTTTCCCTTCTTCCGCCCGGAGGTTCGTCCATGACCAGCACCGAAGAGCGCCCGTCCGTCTCTGAACCTGTCGCCTCTGCCCACGACATCGCGCAGCAGAACCGCGACTACACGATGTTCTCGTGGTCCGTTCAGGGCGGGCCGCTGCCGCCCGTGATGACCGGGGGCAAGGGCAGTCACTTCTACGACGGCGACGGCCACTCCTGGCTCGATTTTTCCAGCCAGCTGATCAACCTGAACATCGGCCACCAGCACCCGCGCATGCTGGAGGCCATCAAGGCGCAGGTGGATACCATGTGCTTTGCCGGGCCTTCCTTCGCCACCGAACCGCGCGGCAAACTGGGACAGAAGCTGGCCGAGGTCACCGGGCTGGCCAAGACGTTTTTCACGCTGGGCGGCAGTGAGGCCAACGAGAATGCCATCAAGATCGCCCGGCTGGTCACGGGCCGCGACAAGATCATCACCCGCTACCGCAGCTACCATGGCGCGACGATGGGCAGCATGACCGCGTCCGGCGATCCGCGCCGCTGGCCGGTGGAACCGGGCGTGCCCGGCGTGGTGCGCGTCTTTGACCCGTACTGCTACCGTTGCCCCTTTGGCAAGATCCCGGACTCGTGCGGGCGCGAATGCGTGTCGCACATCGAGGAAGTCATTCAGATGGAGGGGCCGGACAGCATCGCCGCCATCTTGGTGGAGGGCATCACCGGCAGCAACGGCCTGCTGGTGCCGCCCGACGACTACTACCCCAAACTGCGCGCCCTGTGCGACAAATACGGCATCCTGCTGATCACCGACGAGGTTATGAGCGGGTTCGGGCGCACCGGCAAATGGCTGGCAACGCAGCATTACGGCATCAAACCCGACATCGTGACCTGTGCCAAGGGCCTGACAAGCGGGTACATGCCGCTGGGCGCGTGCATCGTGAGTCAGCCGATTGCCGATTACTTCGATACGCACATGCTGTGGGGCGGCCTGACCTACAGCGGCCACCCGGTCTGCTGCGCCGCCGCCGTAGAGAACCTGGCCATCTACGAGGACGAGGGCCTGTTCGAGAACGCGCTGGAGCTGGGCGCGTATCTGGGGCAGCGGCTCGAAGCCATGAAGGCGCGCCACGCCTGCGTGGGCGACGTGCGCTACAAGGGCCTGTTCTCGGTGCTGGAGCTGGTCAGGGACAAGGCGACGAAAGAACCGCTGGCCCCCTTTAACGGCACATCCCCGGAGATGGGCCAGCTGGCCGCGTATCTGCGCAGCAAGCACGTCTACGCCTACAGCCGCTTCAACTTCCTGTGGGTCTGCCCGCCGCTGGTGATCACGAAAGAGGAGCTGGACGCCGGCCTGGACGTGTACGGGGAGGCGCTGGCTTTGGTGGATCAGGCGATTGCAGGCGGGGTGGCGGCAGACTAGGGAAATCTAGACCACATCCAGCGCCCTGGTGTTTCCAGGGCGAACCTTCCAGGGCGAGAAACTGAGTTGCAGGCGTCCGCCCGGCCCACCCCACACAGAACGGAGGCAACACCATGACCGCCATCACCGAAAAAACCACCACCCCCACAGCCAATCTATTGAGCCACTGGCTCAACAACGCGCCCGCCGAGGGCAAATCGGGCCGCACCTCCCCCGTCTACAACCCGGCCACCGGGCAGATTCAGGCGCAGGTGCCGCTGGCCAGCGCCGACGAGATCGATGAGGTGGTGAGAATCGCCGCCGCCGCCGCCCAGAAGTGGCGGTCCAGCTCCCTGAGCACGCGCTCGGGGGTGATGTTCAAGTTCCGCGAACTGCTCTCGGCGCGGCGCGATGAGCTGGCCCGCATCATCACCCGCGAACACGGCAAGGTGCACAGTGACGCGCTGGGCGAGATTGCGCGCGGGCTGGAAAACGTGGAGTACGCCTGCGGCATTCCCAACCTGCTGCGCGGCGGCTACTCCGAACAGGTCAGCACGGGCGTGGACGTGTACAGCATCCAGCAGCCGCTGGGCGTGGTGGCGGGCATCACACCGTTCAACTTTCCGGCGATGGTGCCGCTGTGGATGCTGGGGAACGCGCTGGCCTGCGGCAACGCGTTTATCCTCAAACCCAGCGAGAAAGACCCCTCCAGCGCCAATTTCATCGCCGAACTGCTGAAGGAGGCCGGGCTGCCCGACGGCGTGCTGAGCGTCGTTCACGGCGACAAGACGGCGGTCGACGCGATTCTGGATCACCCCGGCATTGCCGCCGTGAGTTTCGTGGGCAGCACGCCGATTGCCAGATACATTTACGAGAAGGGCACCGCTGCGGGCAAGCGCGTGCAGGCGCTGGGCGGCGCTAAAAACCACATGCTGGTGCTGCCCGACGCTGACATCGGCATGGCCGCCGACGCCGCCGTGTCCGCCGCCTACGGTTCGGCGGGCGAGCGCTGCATGGCGATCAGTGTGCTGGTGGCGGTGGGTGACGCGGGTGACCGCCTGATCGACGCCATTCAGGAACGCCTGCCCGCCCTCAAAATTGGCCCTGGCGACGAACCGGAAAACGAGATGGGGCCGCTGATCACCCGCGAACACCGCGACCGGGTGGCAGGCTACATCGGCTCTGCGCAGCAGCAGGGCGCAAAAGTCGTGGTGGACGGGCGCGAGACACAGTTCGATGGGGACGGCTTCTTCCTGGGCGTGTCACTGCTGGACAACGTGAAACCCGGCATGGACGCCTACGATGACGAGATCTTCGGCCCGGTGCTGTGCGTGGTCCGCGCCGAGACCTATGCCGAAGGCTTAAAGCTGATCAACGACAACCAGTACGGCAACGGCACGGCCATCTTCACCCGCGACGGCGGCGCGGCCCGGCAGTTCCAGTTCGACGTGGAAGTCGGGATGGTGGGCATCAACGTTCCCATTCCCGTTCCGGTTGCCTATTACAGCTTCGGTGGCTGGAAGGCCAGCCTGTTTGGCGACACCCACATGTATGGCCCCGAAGGCATCAAGTTCTTTACCCGCAGCAAGGTTATCACCTCGCGCTGGCCCGATCCGGCGGGGAGCAAGGTCGACCTGGGTTTTCCGCAGACCCGCTAAGCAGCGGCAGTCTTCGCCAGCAGCCGCGCTTCTACCAGCGCCGACAGCGCCCGCACCGGAGCCTGCGGATCGGTGGCAAAGTAGCGCGGGCTGGGGTGCGGGCAATTCACGGTGGGCAGGGGGCGGCGCAGTTGGGGCGACACGAACCGCCAGCCGCCCTGCGCCTTGGCGCCCACCAGCACCACCACCCGCAGGGCCGGCAGCAGCGTCAGTAGCTCCAGAGTGGCGGGCGCCGCGGCCCGGACCTGCGCGGCCGTGGGGGTCACCACCCCGGCCGCGCTGAGCTGCCACGGCACGATATTCCACAGCAAACAGCGTTCGCGCCCGATTCCGGCCAGCCTCAGCAGGCAGCTGAGGTTCTCGGCGGTGCGGTCCGGATTGTCGGGCGAGGCAAACCCTGTCTGGGCGACTTTTGGCCCCGGCGATTCCAGCAGCAACAGGATCTCGGTGTGAATGCCGCCGCTTCTGGGATCGAAATGGGGCGCGTCCAGCCGCATGCCCAGCGCCACACTGTCACGGAGCCGCGCCGCAAAGGCCGACAGCGGCGCAATATGGGGCTCCTGCAAGCGGGTGCGGCGGGCGGCCAGGGTTTCGGGGTCCGCCAGCGTCCGCGTTTGCACCGCGTCAGTCTAGCTTTGCGACGCTGGACGGACCTTCCGTGTTCCTTCAGCTCAGACGAATTGGCCCGGCCGCTGCCCCCGTGTGCAGCGGGCCGGACCACTGAAGCATCAGTCCGCCGCGCTCTCACTCCTTACGGACGCCGCGTGCAGCGTGATTGGTGTGCCGTTCACGGCCGCGTTGCCCGTCAGGGCGTCCACCCGGCGCGTGTCGGTCAGATCGTTGAGGCTGACGCCGGCATGCTGGGTGGCCACGGCCAGGCGCACGCCCGCGCGCGAGTGACCATAGCCGTGCGGCAGGCTGGCCACGCCGGGCATCAGCGTGTCGGTCAGTTCCAGCGGCACGGTCACCGCGCCCACGCGCGAGCGCACCACCACGTCCTGCCCGTCCTCCAGTCCGGCGGCGTCGGCGGGGTTGAGCTGCAGCGTGCAGCGGCCCGGCCCGCGCATCAGCCGGGGCGTGTTGTGCATCCAAGAATTGTTGCTGCGAAGCTGCCGACGCCCGATCAGCACCAGGGGCGGGGGCGTGACATCCAGCGCCGCCTCCAGCCGGGACAGATCGGCCAGCATCGGCGCGGGGGCGAGGTTGACGCGGCCAGAGGCGGTCAGCAGGCGCCCAGGAAAACACGGTTGTAGCGGACCGTAATCGACGCCGTGCGGGTTGGCCTTCAGTTCCTCCAGACTGGTGTTGTAGGGGCCATGGCGCAGCCCCAGGTTCAGCTTCTCTTCCGGCGTGCTGCCGGCCTTGCCGGTCAAACGCTCGGCCAGGCCCATGAAAATCTGGTGATCGAACCGCTGGTACTCCGCAATTGGAAAGACCGGCAGTGAGTAACGCGCCGTATTCTGGACCGCCAGCAGGTGAAATGTGACGTCGTAGTGCGCGACCTCCAGTCCGAAGGCCGGCGGCAGGATCACGTGGGCGTGGCGGGTGGTCTCGTTCAGGTAGGGATCAATGCTGACCATGAAGTCCAGCGTTGCGAGCGCGGCGTCCAGGGCCGCGCCGTCTGCAGTGGACAGCACCGGATTGCCGGCCACCGTCACCAGCGCGCGGATCTGCCCGTCACCGGGGGTGGTGATCTCCTCTGCCATGGTGACGTTGGGCAGTTCGCCGTCAAATTCGGGCAGGCCGCGCACGCGCGAGGCGAAGCGTCCGTGATAGACCGCGCCCTTCCTGGCCCGCTGCAGCAGATCGTAGGCGGGCCGGGTAAACATCGCACCGCCCTCCGCGTCCAGGTGGCCGGTCACGGCATTCAGGACATTGATCAGCCACTGCGACAGCCCACCGAATTCCTGAATGCTCAGGCCGATGCGTCCGTAGGCCACGGCGCGCTCGGCGGCAGCGAAGTCGCGCGCCAGCGTGCGGATGGTGTCGGCGGAAACGCCCGTCAATCCTTCCACACATTCTGGCGTGAAGGCTGCGGCAGCATCGCGCACGTCGTCCAGTCCGTCTGTGAAGTCGGCCAGGTGGCCCAGCCGCTCCAGTCCTTCCGCGAAGATCACGTTCAGCAGCGCCAGCAGCAGGTAAGCGTCGGTGCCGGGACGGATGAAATGGAAGTCCGTGGCGTGGTCGGCGCTCTCGGTACGGCGGGGGTCCAGCAGCACCACACGTCCCCCCCGGTCGCGGATGGCCTTCAGGCGGCCCCGCACGTCCGGCGCGGTCATGATGCTGCCGTTGCTGGCCAGGGGATTGGCCCCCATCATCAGCATAAAATCGGTGCGGTCGATGTCGGGGATGGGCATTAAAAACGGGTGGCCGAACATCTCCGCGCCTGCGAAGTGGTGCGGCAGCTGGTCAATACTGGTGGCCGTGAAGCGGTTGCGGCTGCCGATGGCCCGGACCAGCCCGCCCGCCGAGAGCAGCGTGCCGCTGTTGTGGACGCTGGGGTTGCCCTGAAAGGTGGCCACCGCGTCCGCGCCGTGCGTCCCGCGCACCTCCTGCAGACGCGCTGATACGTAATCCAGCGCCTCTTCCCAGTCCATCTCAACCCAGGTGTCGCCGCTTCGCCGCATGGGGCGCTTGAGGCGGTCCGGGTCCGAGTGCAGGTCCGGCAGCGCCGTGCCCTTGGGGCAGATGTGGCCCTTGCTCAGCGGATCAAGGGGATCGCCGCGCAGGTCCGTGACCCGGCCGCCCTGAACGGTGATCTGCAGGCCGCAGATGGCCTCACACAGGTTGCAGGCGCGGAAGTACACACCGTCTGCAGGCAGGGGGGCGGCGGCGGAAACAGGGATGGGGTGGGTCATGGGCAGGAACCTCCGGGAGTTGTAATGTGCCCGCAGTGTGCCATATGAACGGCGGCCCAGCGCCCACACGCGCCCCTGGTCGGGGCTGCAGACGGTGCACCGCGCCCGGCAGGGCCAATAGCAGAAATCGATTTCGTTATGGCTGTTTCTGTGTTATGGTCAGGGCAAGGAAAAACTGCTGTGCCGGGCTGTCCGCGTTGTCGCGTCCCTCGCCTCTCGCTGTGTGCTGGAGACTGCCGTGCCGATCTGGAATGTTATCCAACTCGTGGATGCCAAGCGCCGCCTGTGGTCACGGGCGGGGGCCACTTGACGGCGGTGCCGGCCGTCGCCTTCCGGAGCGTCACCAAGGCCTTCGGCCCGGTGGAGGTTCTGCACGGCGTGACCTTTGACATCGGGTCCGGTGAAATCCACGCCCTGATCGGCGAGAACGGCGCAGGCAAGAGCACGCTGATGAAGATCCTGGGCGGCTATCAGCCCCAGAGTTCCGGCGAGATCGTGCTGGACGGTCAGCCTGTCACCTTCCGCAGCAGCCGCGAGGCCGAGGCGCAGGGCGTGGTCCTGATCCACCAGGAATTCAACCTGGCCGATGACCTGAGCGTGGCGCAGAACGTCTTTCTGGGCCGGGAACTGGGGGGCGCCCTGCTGGACGACACCGGAATGAATCGGCAGGCGCAGGCCGCCCTGGCACGGCTGGACGTGCAGCTGGATCCACGGATGCGCGTGCGTGACCTGAGCGTGCCGCAAAAGCAGCTGGTCGAGATTGCCAAGGCGCTGTCCAGAAACGCCCGTGTGCTGGTGATGGACGAGCCGACGGCCACGCTGACCCGCCGCGAAACCGACGTGCTGTTCGCCCTGATCCGCCGCCTGCGCGACGACGGCGTGACGGTGCTGTACATCAGCCACAAACTTGATGAGGTGCAGGCGCTGGCCGACGCGGTGACGGTGCTGCGGGACGGCGCCGTGGTGTTCAGCGGCCCGGCAGCCGGCAGGACGCCGCATGATCTGGCCAACCTGATGGTGGGCCGGGAACTGGAAGAGATGTTCCCGGACAAGGGGCGGCCCACCAGAACCGAGGCGCTGCATGTTGGGGGGCTGGACGTTCCCGGCTGGGCACACGACATCACGTTTACCTTGCAGGCGGGCGAGGTGCTGGGCTTTGCCGGACTGGTGGGTGCGGGGCGCACCGAACTGTTCGAGGGCCTGCTGGGGCTGCGCCGCCACACGGTCCGGCAGGTGCGCGTGGCGGGCCGCCCCACCCGCATCGACAGCCCGGGCAGGGCGGCCCGCGCGGGCGTCGTGTACCTCAGCGAGGACCGCAAGGGCAAGGGCCTGCTGGTAAACGCCCTGCTGCGGCCCAACCTCACGCTGATGACGCTGCAGCAGTACGCACGGCCCCTGCTGGACATCCGCGCGGAGACGCGGGCGCTGGAACGGGCGGTGACCACCTACGGCGTCCGCACCGGGCGGCTGGACGTGCCAGCCAGCGCCCTTTCGGGCGGCAACCAGCAGAAGCTGGCGCTGGCCCGCATTCTGGAGGTGGACCCCGATGTGATTGTGCTGGATGAGCCGACGCGCGGCGTGGACGTGGGCGCCAAGCGCGAGATCTACCTGCTGATTCAGGCGCTGGCACAGGCCGGCAAGGGCGTCATCGTGATCTCGAGCGAGCTGACCGAGCTGCTGGGCCTGTGCCAGCGCCTGCTGGTGGTGCGCGAGGGCCGCGTCGCGGGGGACCTGAGCGGCGATGAGCTGACCGAGCAGGAAGTGATTCAGTACGCCACCGGTTTGAAAGCCCGCGCGCCCGCCCTGGAGGCTGCCCCCAGATGACCGAACCTTCTGCCCGGACCGTCAACCCCACTGCCCGCCCGCCGCTGCTGTCGCGGCTGGGCAGCCTGGGCCCGCTGCTGGGCCTGCTGGCGCTGATGATCGTGGCCACGGCCCTGAACAGCGACTTTCTGACCGTCTCCAACCTGTCGAACGTGCTGACCCGCGCCTCGTTTATCGGCATCATCGCGGTGGGCGCGACGTTCGTGATCATCTCGGGCGGGATCGACCTGTCGGTGGGTTCAATGGCCGCCCTGATCGCCGGTTCGATGATCCTGATCATGAATGCGCTGGGCGGGACCGGCGGCGGCGCGGGCGTGATCGCGGTGGGGATGCTGTGCGCGCTGGCCATCGGGGCCGGGGCCGGGCTGCTGCACGGCACGTTTATCGCGCGGGGCCGCATCGAGCCGTTCATCGTCACGCTGGGAACGCTGGGCATCTACCGCGCCGTCCTCACCTACCTGTCGGAAGGCGGCAGCATCTCGCTGAACAACACCCTGAGCGACGCCTACAGTCCGGTGTACTACGGCAAGCTGCTGGGCGTGCCGGTGCCGATCGTGATCTTCGCGGTGGTGGCGCTGCTCGGCGGGCTGATCCTGAACCGCACCCGTTACGGGCGCTACGTGCAGGCCATCGGCAGCAACGAGCAGGTGGCAAGGTACGCCGCCGTGGACGTTAACCGCGTCAAGGTCATCACCTACATGATCCAGGGCATCTGCGTGGCGCTGGCCACCCTGCTGTACGTGCCGCGACTGGGCAGCGCCAGCCCCAGCACCGGCATCTTGTGGGAGCTGGAAGCGATTGCGGCGGTGATCATCGGCGGCACGGCGCTCAAGGGGGGTTCCGGACGTATCTGGGGCACCGTGGTAGGGGCCATGCTGCTGCTGAGCATCGAGAACGTGCTGAACCTGACCTCGGTCATCAGCGTGTACCTGAACGCTGCCGTGCAGGGCGTCGTGATTATCGTGGTGGCCTTCTTGCAACGCGGCAAGCGGTCATGAACGGGCCTGCGCCCCTCCGGGCCGCCTTCAGCCGCCCTGATCTCCTCTGTCCACGCCCCACCGGGCCGCCCACCGGGCCCGCCCGCATTCTGACCGCGCCGCGTTCCGTCGTTCGCCCCACCCGGCACCCGCCTTCCAAGGAGTCCACCATGTCCCAGACCATGAAAACACTCGCGGTTCTCTCGCTCTCGCTGCTGGCGTCCGCCGCGCTGGCCCAGACCAAACAGGTGATGGGAGTCTCGATTCCCTCGGCGGACCACGGCTGGACGGGCGGCGTGGTGTACTGGGCCAACGAAACCAAAAAAGAGCTGGAAAAGATGTATCCGGGCCTGACCGTGATCGTGAAGACCGCCAAGGACGCCAACGAGCAGGCCAACCAGATTCAGGACATGTTGACGGTCAACAAGATCAACGCGCTGGTGATCCTGCCGCAGGAGAGTGCGCCGCTGACCCGCCCCGTGGCCAACCTCAAGAACAAGGGCGTGTTCACAGTGGTGGTGGACCGCGCCCTGACCGATCCCAAGGCCCAGGATGCCTACGTAGCCGGAGACAATCCGGGCCTGGGCCGGGTCAGCGGTGAGTACGTGGGCAAGACGCTGGGCGGCAAGGGCAACGTGGTGGTGCTGCGCGGTATTGCCACGGTGATCGACAACCAGCGCGTGGACGCTTTCGAGAAGGTCATGAAGGACAAGTACCCGGGCATCAAGATTCTGGACAAGCAGTACGCCAACTGGAACCGCGACGACGGCTTCAAGGTCATGCAGGACTACCTGACCCGTTTTCCCAAGATCGACGCCGTGTGGGCGCAGGACGATGACATCGCCGTGGGGGTGCTGAAGGCCATCGAACAGGCCGGGCGCAAGGACATCAAGTTCGTGCTGGGCGGCGCGGGCATGAAGGAAATGATCAAGAAGGTGCAGGACGGCGACCCGCTGATCACCGCCGACGTGACGTACCCCCCCAACATGATCCGCGACGCCATGTTGCTGACGGCCAAATCCCGTATGACGGGGGCTGCCATGCCCAAGACCACCATCATCCCCAGCGTGCTGGTGACCAAGGCCAACGCCGCCAAGTATTACTTCCCGAATTCACCGTTCTAGCTTCAGCCCGCTGACCTCACCCTGCCCAGCGCTGGGGCCGGGCCGCCGACGGCTTCCCTGCCCCCGCTCTCTCATCTCACGCCGCATGACCCCATGGTGGCCCGGAGGCACCCCAGACCCATGCCCAGACCTGTCACGTTATTCACCGGCCAGTGGGCCGATCTGCCGCTGGCCGAACTCGCGCCGCTGGCCCGCACGATGGGCTTCGACGGCCTGGAACTGGCCTGCTGGGGCGATCACTTCGATGTGCAGCGGGCGCTGAAAGAGGACGGTTACGCCGACAGCGTCCGCGAACTGCTCGCAAGACATGACCTTGGGCTTCACGCCATCGGCAACCACCTGGTGGGTCAGGCCGTGTGTGATCCCATCGACGAGCGGCACAAAGCCATCCTTCCCGCCCACGTCTGGGGCGACGGCGATCCCGAGGGCGTGCGCGGGCGAGCGGCGCAGGAGATCATCGACACCGGCAGGGCCGCCCGCAAGCTCGGGGTGGATGTCGTGACCGGCTTTACCGGGTCCAGCATCTGGCACAGCCTCTACGCCTTCCCGCCCACCGATCAGGCGTACTGGGAGCGCGGCTACGCGGACTTTGCCCGGCGCTTCACCCCCATCCTGGACGCCTTCGCGGAGGTGGACGTGAACTTCGCGCTGGAGGTCCATCCCACCGAGATCGCTTTCGACACGGCCAGCGCCGCCCGCGCGCTGGAGGCGCTGGGCCACCATCCGCGCTTCGGCTTCAACTATGACCCCAGCCACCTGGCGTACCAGGGCGTGGACTATGTGGGCTTTATTCGCCGCTTCCCAAAGCGCATCTTCCACGTCCACATCAAGGACGTGTGGTGGGGCCACGGCAGCGGCGAGGTGGGCGTGTTCGGCGGCCACACCACCTTCGGCGACGGCCGGCGCTTCTGGGATTTCCGCTCGGTGGGGCGCGGCGACGTGCGGTTCGAGGAGATCATCGTGGCGCTGCACGACGTCGGCTACGCCGGGCCCCTCAGCATCGAGTGGGAGGACGCCCGCATGGACCGGGTGGCCGGCGCCACCGAGAGCGCGGCGTACACGCGCCGCCTGGACTTCCCGCCGTCGGACGTGGTGTTCGACGACGCCTTTGCCAGGGAGGAGACGTGAGCGCCCATCAGCGCCCCATCCGGCTGGCCATGGTGGGCGGCGGGCAGGACGCCTTTATCGGGGCGGTTCACCGGCACGCGGCGGCGCTGGACGGACGCTACGTGCTGGTGGCCGGGGCGCTGTCCAGCACGCCTGAGCGCTCCAGGGCGTCGGGGGCGGCACTGGGCCTGCCGCCGGAGCGCAGCTACGGCACGTGGCAGGAGCTGCTGGCCGGTGAACGGCAGCGGGAGGATGGGGCGGAGATCATCAGCGTCGTCACGCCCAACCATCTGCATTTCCCGGTGGCGCTGGCGGCCGTTCAGGCCGGATTTCACGTGATCTGCGACAAGCCACTGGTGCCCACGCTGAAGGAGGCCCAGGAACTAGAAGCAGCGGTGAGGCAGGCTGGAACCGCCTTTGCCGTCACCTACAACTACTCCGGCTACCCGATGATCCGACAGGCCCGCGAGATGGTGCGGCAGGGCCGGCTGGGCGACGTCCGCAAGGTGATTGTGGAGTACCACCAGGGCTGGCTCGCCACCCGGCAAACCGGCAAGCAGGCCGAGTGGCGCACCGATCCGGCCCGCAACGGCCCCGCCGGGGCGCTGGGCGACATCGGCACCCACGCCGAGCAACTGGCGACGTTCGTGAGCGGACTGGCGCTGGAGGAGGTGGCCGCCGAGCTGACCGCCTTCGTGCCGGGCCGCCCCCTGGACGACGACGCCAGCATGCTGCTGCGTTTTGAAGGTGGTGCCAGGGGTGTGCTGACCGTCTCACAGATCGAGATTGGCCGCGAGAATGACCTGCGCCTGTCGGTGTTTGGCAGCGCGGGCAGCCTGAGCTGGCGGCAGGAAGACCCCAACCATCTCGTCTACGATCAGCTGGACGCCCCCCGGCAGATCCTGACGCGCGGTGGGCCAGGGACAGGCGAGGCGGCCGGCGCCATGACCCGCCTGCCGGCGGGCCACCCGGAAGCATTTATCGAGGCGTTCGCCAACATCTACCGCGCCGTGGCCGACGACCTGGCGGCGCGGGACCGGGGAGAGAACATCACACCCGACTACCCCACCGTCAGAGACGGCGTGCAGGGAGTGGCGTTCATGACGCGGGTGCTGGAAAGCGCGGCGGGGGGCGGCGTCTGGGTCAGCTTCAAGGGCCGGGCCTGACGTGAGACCGCCGGACACCGGGCGCGTCAGTATCCGGGAGGTGGCCGCCGCGTCGGGCGTCAGCACCGCCACGGTGTCCAAGGTCCTGTCCGGCCGCGCCGAGTATCCAGTGCGGGCCGAGACGGCCCAGCGGGTCAGAAAGGTGGCACTGGAGCTGGGTTACGTGCCGGACGTGGCCGCCCGCAACCTGCGAACGCGCCAGACCGGTCAGCTGGGCGTGGTGCTGGAGGCCGTGGGCTCGTCGGAACCCGACAGCCTGCTGGGCGGTCCGGTGGCGGGCCGGGCGGTCTCGCGCACCTTCGACGGCGCGATCATGGCTGGCCTCAGCGGCGCGGCGCGGGAACTGGGCGTGCCGGCCCTGGTGGTGTATCCCGGCAGCGCGGGGCTGGCACACCCGTATCTGGACGGGCGGGTGGACGGCCTGCTGGTCAGCTGCGACCCGCTGCGCGGCCACGACCTGCTGCACCGTCTGATGGGGGCGGCGCTGCCGGTGGTGGCGTTGTGGAGCGCACGGGTCCCCCCCGGTATGGGCGCGGCCGACGCCGATCACGCCGGCGGCGCGGCCCTGGCTGTGGGTCACCTGCTGGACCTGGGCCACACCCACATTGCCTTTTACGGCGGCGGGCAGGCCAGCGGCGTCGAGCACTTCCAGCGCCGGGAACAGGGTTACCAGGAAGCGATGATTGCTGCCGGTCTTCCACCGGTGGCCGCCGTGCACGACGGTGACCTGCTGGTGCAGGCGGTCAGGCAGGGCCAGATCAGCGCGGTGTTTGCCGAAACCGACCTGGGCGCGGCGGCCGCGTTCCAGGCCCTGAACCGGGCCGGGCTGCGGGTGCCGCAGGACGTGTCTCTGATGGGCTTCGACGACATCCAGGGCGCGGAATTCATCGCGGGCGGCCTGAGCACGGTGTACCATCCGGCAGCCGAGATGGCCGCCGAGGGCGTGCGGCTGCTGCTGGCCCAGCTGGCCGGACACGCCCCACGACAGGTGCAGTTGCCCACCCACTTGGTGCTGCGCCACAGCACCCAGACCTATCCTGGCCGCTAGCGGCCGCCGCCCACTCCATTGACCGCCCACATCCATACCGCCCAGTCCCGCGGGTCAGGCGCAGACACCCCGCGTGGCCCGGGCCGTTCCGCCTACGAAATCGATTTCCTCATGCCCCAGGAGCAGCCATGACGCCACTCAACCCCACCCCCGCAGACCGTTTCACCTTTGGCCTCTGGACCGTCGGCAACGTCGGACGCGACCCCTTCGGGGAACCCACCCGCCAGCCGATCAGTGCGCCCTATATCGTGCGCAAGCTGGCCGAACTGGGCGCGTCGGGTATCAACCTGCATGACAACGATCTGGTGCCGCTCGGCGCCACCGCCGCCGAGCGCGACACCATCGTTTCGGACCTGCAAGCTGCCCTGGCTGAAACCGGGCTGAAGGTGCCGATGGCCACCACGAACCTGTTCGGCGATCCAGCCTTCAAGGACGGGGCCTTTACCAGCGCTGACCGCCGCGTGCGGGCCTACGCGCTGCAAAAAACCATGCGCTCGATGGACCTGGGGGCCGAACTGGGCGCGCAGACCTACGTGTTCTGGGGGGGCCGGGAGGGCACCGAGGTGGACGCGGGCGGCAAGCTGATGGACGCGCTGGCGTGGTTCCGCGAGAGCCTCAACTTCCTGGCCGACTACTCTGAGGCACAGGGCTACGGCTACCGCTTCGCGCTGGAACCCAAGCCCAACGAGCCGCGCGCCGACATCTTCCTGCCCACGGTGGGCAGCGCCCTGGGCTTTATTCCCACGCTGGATAAGCCCGACCTGTTCGGCGTCAACCCGGAATTCGCGCACGAGACGATGGCGGGCCTCAGCTTTCCGCACGCCCTGGCCCAGGCGCTGGACGCAGGCAAGCTGTTTCACGTCGACCTGAACGATCAGAAGATGGGCCGCTTTGATCAGGACCTGCGCTTTGGTGCGGAGAACATCAAGAGCGCGTTTTTCACGGTGATGCTGCTGGAGGAGGGCGGCTACACCGGGCCGCTGCACTTCGATGCCCACGCCCTGCGCACCGAGGACGAGGCGGGCGTGTGGGCCTTTGCGCGCGGCTGCATGCGGACCTATCTGATCCTGAAAGACAAGGTGGCGCAGTTCCGCGCCGACGCCGAGATCACGGCGGCGCTGGAAGCCTACCGCGTCGAGGACACGGAGCTGGCCGCCCTGAGCCGCTTCTCGCCCGAGAATGCCGAGGCGCTCAAGAACCGTGAATTTGACCGCGAGGCGCTGGGCCGCCGCGGGCCGGGCCTCGAGGCGCTGGACCAGATGCTGATCGAACTGCTGATGGGCGTGCGGGCATGAACAAGCCAGTTACCCTGGGCCTGGACCTCGGCACCAGCGGCGTCAAGGTGGTGGCGCTGGACGCGGGCGGGCAGGTGGTCGCCAGCGCCGCGCGCACCTACCCGCTGCTGACCCCACAGCCCGGCTGGACCGAGCAGCGCCCGCAGGACTGGGCGGCCGCCAGTCTGGACGCGCTGGCCAGCGTGGCCGACACCCTCAGGGCAGGCGGCTGGACCCCCCTGGCTCTGGGTCTCAGCGGGCAGATGCACGGCGCAGTGTTTCTGGACGCGTCCGGCGACGTGATCCGCCCCGCCCCCCTGTGGAATGACCAGCGCACCGGAGCGGCGGTGGACGAGATCGAGGGCAGCATTCCCCGTGGGGAACTGATCGCCCGCACCGGCAACCGCGCGGTGACCGGGTTTCAGTTGCCCAAGCTGCTGTGGCTGCGCGCAGCAGAGCCGCAGAACTTCGCCCGCCTTCACAAGGTGCTGCTGCCCAAGGACTACCTGGGCCACGTGCTGACCGGTCAGTTCTTCACCGAACCGTCCGACGCCTCCGGCACCGGGGCCCTGAATCTGGCGGCCAGGACCTGGGATATGGACGTGTTGGGTGCCCTGTCGCTGAACGTCAATCTGTTCCCCGAGGTGGTGGAGTCCTGGGCGGTGGTGGGCCGGCTTCTGCCTGAGGTGGCGGCGCAGACAGGACTCCCGGCTGACCTCAAGGTCGTGGCGGGCGGCGGCGACAACGCAGCTGCGGGCATCGGGCTGGGGCTGGGCGCGCACCGGCCCGGCGTGGGCAGCGTCAGCCTGGGCACCAGCGGCGTGCTGTTCGCCCCGCTGGACACGCCCACCCCCGACCCGCTGGGCCGGGTCCATCTGTTTGCCCACGCCGACGGCGGCTACCACCTGCTGGGCGTCACGCTGGCCTGCGCCGGGGCGCTGCAGTGGTTCCGCGACACCCTGGCCCCGGACGCGGACTTCGCGGCCCTGCTGGCCGAAGCAGGCACGGTGCCGGACGGCGCGGAGGGCGTCACCTTCCTGCCCTACCTGGCCGGAGAGCGCAGCCCCCTGATGAACCCCGATCTGCGCGGTTCGTGGGCCGGCCTGAGCCTGGCGCACCGCCGCCCGCATCTGATCCGCGCGTTGCTGGAAGGCACCGTCTGCGCGCTGGCCGACACCTACCGGGTGATGCGGCCCATCTCCAGCCTGGAGACCCTGCTGGCCACGGGCGGCGGCGCCCGCAGTGGGTTGTGGCTGGGAATGGTCAGCGGCGCGCTGGACCTGCCGGTGCAGCATATCGGTCACGCCCCGGGGGCGGCCGAGGGCGCGGCCCTGCTCGCCATGCCCGCCGCCGGGCTGTTTCCCGACCTGCAGGCGGTTATGGACACGCTCAGGCCCCAGGGGAAGGCCGTCCCGCCGCAGCCGGTGGAACAGGCCCTGAAGCAGCATGCGCAGGCCCTGAGGGGGTTGCCAGGCACGCCGTGAACTGAGTGGGCGGTCTGAGGGACACGGCAGCAAGACAAGAGCAGGCCAGTCACCCTGTCTGCAGGCCGACTCAGCCGCCCGGCACCCCGGCCTCCCCGAAGGTCCGCATTTCGCGCAGGGTGGCGGCCGCCGCCAGCAGCAGGGGCGCGGCCAGCACACCACCCGTGCCCTCGCCCAGGCGCAGCCCCAGCCGGAACATGGGCTTCAGGTTCAGGGCAGTGAGCTGGGCCGCGTGGCCGATCTCGGCGCACTCGCCTGCCGGAAACAGGAAGTCGCGCAGGGCCGGAACCAGGGCCACGCCCACCAGCGCGGCGCTGCCCTCCACGAAGCCGTCCAGCACCACCGCCCGGCGCAGGGCGGCGGCCTGGAGCATCATGCCCAGCATGGCGGCAATTTCAAACCCGCCAAACTCGGCCAGCACCGCCAGAGGATCGGTGACAGGAGTGCGGGCCAGCGCCTCCCGCACGGCACAGAGCTTGCGGGCCAGGCCGGCGTCGTCCACGCCGGTGCCGCGTCCCGTTACCTGGGCCGGGTCCACGTTCAGGAGCCGGGCGGTCAGGGCGGCTGCGGGGGTGGTGTTGCCGATGCCCATCTCGCCGGGCACGATCAGGTCGGCGCCGTCCCTGGCGGCGCGGCGGACCAGCGCGGCACCGGCCAGGATCAGCGTTTCGGTTTCGCTGCGGGTCATGGCCGCCTCGCGGCGCAGGTCACGGGTGCCGCGCCGCACGGACGCGCGGATCAGTGCCGGATGGTCCGGCAACGCGGCGCCGACCCCCGCGTCCATCACGTACACGCGCGCGCCCACCGTCCGGGCGATGGCGTTGACAGCCGCCCCCCCCGGCCCGGCAGGCGTGTCGGCCAGGAAGTTCATCACCATCGCGGGCGTAACCTCGGGCGGGTAGGCACTGACCCCACCGGCGGCCACCCCATGGTCCCCCGCCGCCACCAGCACGGCCACGCCGCGTGGATGGGGCCTCGCGCTGGCAAAGACGCCCGCGAGCCGCACGCCCATGTTTTCAAGATCGCCCAGCGCCCCGGCGGGCTTGGTCAGCTGGGCTTGCCGCTCTCGGGCACGGGCGATGACGGCGGAGTCAGCGGGCTGGATGGACGCGATCAGCGCGGTCAGGTCAGGATGCATGGCACTCCTTAAAGGTCACGGGTGGCTTGAACGTCACAGGGTTCAAGAGTCACAGGGGTTTGAGTTTCAGCGCAAGGCCGCTGACCAGCAGGTACGCCTCGTCGCTGGCCGCCGCGCCGCGCTGGTTGACCCAGCCCAGCACGTCGCGGTAGCGGCGGGCCAGCGCGTTGTCAGGCACGATGCCCAGCCCCACCTCGTTGGACACCAGCACGGTCAGACCGGGGCGGGCGTGGGCGTCGGCCAGCAGGGCGTCGGCTGCTGCCAGCATCGCCGCGTCGGACCAGTCCGCGAGCAGCATGTTGCTGACCCACAGGCTCAGGCAGTCCAGCAAAACGGTGGGCGTGGAGGCGCTGCGCAGGGCCTGAGCGGCCTCCAGGGGCTCTTCCACCGTAGGCCACCCCGCCGGACGGTCTGAGCGGTGACGCGCGACGCGCGCCTGCATCTCGTCGTCCAGGGCCTGGGCGGTGGCGAGATAGGTCACGGGCCAGCCCGGAGCGGCGGCAAGACGCTCGGCAAACGTGCTCTTGCCGCTGCGCGCGCCGCCCGTCACGTAGACGATCACAGCAGGCCCCGCACGAACGCCCAGTCCAGGCTGGTGCGGACGCGTGCGGCAATGGCGTCCAGGCGGGCGTCCAGACTATCCAGCGCGGCGGGCGGCGTCAGGCCGGCCCAGCCCAGGAAGCGCTCCAGATAGGCGGGGTGTTCCAGCAGGCCGTGCAGGTACGTGCCGCGCACGTTGCCCGCACGCCACAGCAACGCCGGCGCAAGTTCCTGCACCCCCGGCCCGGCCCGCGTGCATCCGTGGTGAATCTCGTAGCCGCTGAGGGTCAGTCCCGTCTCGGCATCAGTGAGGGTACTCAGGCGGGTGGTCTTGTCGGCGGCGAAGGTGGTGGTCAGGTCCAGCAGTCCCAGGCCGGGCACCTCCCCGCCGCCCTCCACACCGTGCGGGTCGCTGAGCGTCCGGCCCAGCATCTGCAACCCGCCGCAGATGCCCAGCACCGGCACACCCGCGTGGGCCGCCCGCGTGACCGCCGCCGCCAGCCCGGTGGTCCGCAGCCACGCCAGATCGGCGGCCACGCTCTTGCTGCCGGGAAGAATCACCGCCCGCGCGCCTGTCATCTCGGCGGGCGTGGCGACCCAGCGGGCCAGCGGCCCCAGCGGCGCGAATTCGTCCAGGTTCGAGACACGCGGCAGGCGGGCGACGGCCACGAACCCCTCCCCCTGATCCACAGCCTGTCTGTCTGTCCAGAATCTATCCTCCTCCGGCAGCGGAATGTCCAGCAACGGCACCACGCCCACGGTCGGCACGCCGGTCTGCCGCTGCAGCCATTCGGGGGCGGGCGACAGCAGCCGCGCGTCGCCCCGGAAGCGGTTGAGAACAAAGCCCTTGATCAGCGCGCGTTCCTCCGGCGTCAGGCAATGCCAGGTGCCCAGCAGGTGCGCAAAGGCCCCGCCGCGGTCGATGTCGGCGACCAGCAGCACGGCGGCCCCCGCCTCACGCGCCACGCTCATGTTCACGATGTCGCTGCCGCGCAGGTTGACCTCGGCTGGACTGCCCGCGCCCTCGATCACCACCACGTCGTGGTCATCCAGCAGGCTGTGCAACGCCTGCCGGACGTGTGGCCACAGCTGCCCCTTGCGCTCACGCCAGCCCAGCGCTGTCAGGTCAGGATCGGCGCGGCCCAGCAACACCACCTGCGAGCGGGTGTCGGCCTCGGGCTTCAGCAGCACCGGGTTCATCCGCACGTCGGGCACCACCCGCGCGGCCTGTGCCTGCACCAGCTGGGCGCGGCCCATTTCCAGACCGGCGGGCGTCACCCCGGCGTTGTTGCTCATGTTCTGCGCCTTGAAGGGGGCCACGCGCACGCCCTCGTTCGCCAGGATGCGGCACAGCGCCGCCGTCAGGTAACTCTTGCCCGCGCTGCTGGTGCAGCCCTGAATCATGATGGCCCTACCCATGTGTTTCTCCCTCCAGCGCGGCGCACAGCTCCCCGGTCAACCGGGCGTTGTCTTGTGGGCGCCGGGCACAGACGCGCAGCCGCCGGGGCAGCCCGTAATCCGCACAGTCGCGCACCCGGATGCCGCGCGTCAGCAGCGCCGCCGCCACCGTCGCCGCGTCCCCCACATCCAGCGTCAGGTAAGGCGTGCCGTGGTGCTCCACCGGACCAAGCACACGCAGGGCCGCCGCCAGCGCCAGGGCGTCCTCCCGCACGCAGGCCAGCGTCCTGTCCAGAAAATCCCTGGCCTGCGGAAGCGCGGCCAGCACCGCCGCGGTGCCGGCCGGAATGTGCCACGCGGGGTTCAGGTTCTCCAACTGGCCCACGACGTCCGGCGCGGCCAGCGCGTAGGCGGGGCGCGCGCCCACCAGGCCGTGGGCCTTGCCCGGCGACAGCAGCCGGACCACCGAGGCGTGTCGCGGCGGCGGGCCTCCGGGAAGAAGGAAAGGCGCGTACGCCTCATCCACGATCAGCAGCGCTCCGGACGTCTGACAGGCGGCGGCGAGCGCCTGCAGTTCCCCAGGTGAGAACCGGTGGCCCGTGGGATTGTGCGGCTGGCCGACGTAGACCAGCGTCACGCCGCAGTCCACGGCGCCGAGGACCGCCTGGGGCGTGGTCACGCGCACCCCGGCCCGCTGCAGCGCGGCGGCACGTGCCAGTTCTCCGAAAGGAACATGCACGCTCAGCAGGGTTCCGCCTGCGGGCAGGAAGGCGCGAACGAGACGGTGCAGCAGGTCCGACGCGCCCACCCCCAGCGCCACCTCCTGGGGAGAAACCCGGTGCCAGTCGGCCAGCCGCTCCCGGACCACGCGGTACGTCGGGTCTGGATACTGCGCGTGGTCGGCCTCCCGCAGGGCGCGCACCAGCACCGGATTGGGCCCGTAGGGATTGGCATTGACGCTGAAATCCAGGCCCACAAACGGTTCAGCCGTGGGTCCGCCGTGGGGCCAGCGGGGCAGCAGGGGCGGCAGCTCAGGCATGCCGGGTCCACGGCAGGAGCAGGGCCAGCACCGCCAGCACGCAGGTGCGGCCAGCCAGCCGCAGGGCCAGAGGCAGATCCGAGGCCTGTGGCACACGGCCGCCGGCGTTCAGGACGTACACCCCACGCTTGTCCAGGCGCACGCCCAGCGCCCCGGCAAAGGCGCCCATGGGGTGGCCCGCGTTGGGGCTGGAGGTGACCCGGCGGTCCTGCGCCCAGACGCCCACGCCGCGTCCGCCAGAGGCCAGCAGCGCACACAGCGCCGTCAGCCGGGCCGGGGCCAGGTTCAGCGCGTCGTCAGCGCGGGCGGCTGCCTTCCCGGCATCGACCAGCTGCGGGGTGCGGTAGCCCCACATGGCGTCGCCGGTGTTGGCGTAACGGTACGCGGCGGCCAGCGGCAACCCACCCACCCGGAAGCACAGCAGAGGCGCCACCACGCTGTCCGACAGGTTTTCGGCCAGACTTTCGATGGCCGCGCCCGCCACCTCCGCCGCCGTCAATCCGGAGGTATCGCGGCTGACCAGATGCCAGGCCAGCAGGCGCCGGGCCTCCGGCAGGTTGTCTGCCGCCAGGGCCGCCTGCACCTCCCTGACCGCCGCGAACAGCGCGCGCCGCGCCAGCAGCGGCTTGAGCAGGGCGCCCTGCGTGACCCAGCCGCCCGGCAACTGCTGGGCCAGAGCGCCCGCACCTGCCGCACCCGCCGCGCCCAGGGCCCACCACGCCGCCCCCTCGCGCCGCTGGCCAGAAGGCGTCTGTGCCTGCCAGCGCCTGCGGGCCGCCTGAAGAAAGTGTCCCATCCACACCACCGGATGCAGCGGCGCGGGCGGTTCACCCAGCAGGTCCAGGGCGAGGGCCAGCCCCATGGCCCGCCGTGAACCGCTCACGCTCCGCCCTGACCCGGCCCGGCAGCGGGACACAGGGCGTCGCGCAGACAGTCTGGGTGGACGCGCCGCCGTGCCGCAGTGGGGGGCCGGCGTGGCGTCAATATTCGATCCCCGTCTGCGCCCCGATGCCCGCCGCGTAGGCGTGCTTGACCGGCTGAATCTCGCTCACGGTGTCGGCCAGCGTGATCAGCTCGGGCAGGGCGTCGCGGCCGGTGACCACCACGTGCATCTGGGGATCGCGGGCCCGCAGCACCGCCTCCACCTCCGGCCAGGCCACCCAGCCGTACTTAAGGGGATAGGTGAACTCGTCCAGGACAATCAGATCGTCCTCGTTCGCCTCGATGGCCGCCCGGGCCAGCAACCAGCCATGCGCGGCCATGTCCGCCGAATTGTCCAGGTCGCGCGAGCGCCAGGTAAAGCCGTCGCCCAGCCCCTCGTGCGGCAGGCCCAGGGTGTCCAGCGTCCGGTGCTCACCGAACCGGGCGCCCTCGTGCTTGAGGAACTGGAACATGCGTGTCCGCAACCCGCGGCCGTGCGCCCGCATCATCAGGCCCAGCGCAGCGGTGGTTTTGCCCTTGCCGTTTCCGGTGTTGACGATCAGCAGACCGCGCCTCCCCCGGCTGATGCCCTCGGCCTTTCTGTAGTTGTCGCGGGCTGAGCGCAACTCGCGCATGGCCGCCTCGCGTCGGGCAGCGGTGGCGCCGTCCAGACCGCTCACTTCAGTGCCTCGGGGTGAAGCAGGCGGATCAAGGCGCGCAGCGCGTCGGGCAGGCGTGGGCCGGGGCGCGAGATCGCGTCGTTCGCCTCGGGCGTCGGCTGGAACACCTTGCCACGCTGCACCGCCTGCAATCCGACCCAGCCGGGGCGCCCGGCGGCCTCCGCCAGGGTCAGGCCCACCATCACCTGCGGATTCGCACGGACGATCAGTTCGGGGTCCAGTTTGGGAAAGTCGCCCAGTGCGGCAGGAACGATGGTCTGGCCGCCCGCCCGGCTGAGCAGCGCCCCGATAAACGAGTTGGGGCCGACGCTGTACGGGGTGGGGTCGATCTCGTAATAGGTGCTGACCTTCGGCAGGTTCGCCACGCTGGCCTGCAGGGTGTTCAGCTCGGTGCGCATCCTGATGATCAGGTTCAGTGCGCCGGTCTCGTGGTTGGTCAGCTTGCCCAGCACGGCAATTTTCTCGAACACCTCGTTGTAGGTCTGCGCGGTGCCGCCGTAGACGGTCAGTCCTGCCGCCGCCAGTTTCTCGGTCAGGCGCGACCCCGTGGACTCGTCGGCCAGCACCAGATCCGGCTTGAGGGCCACGATGGCCTCCAGATCCGGCTGGTAGCCGCTGCCCACCTTCGGCAGTCTGTCGGTGACGGCTTTCGGATGGTTGCTGAAGATGTCGGTGGCAACCAGCTTGCTGCCCGCGCCGATGGCAACCAGGGTTTCGGTGTGGCTGGGCAGCATGGCAACGATCCGCCTCGGCTCGCTCCTGAGCGTGACCCGGCGGCCCAGGTCGTCGGTGACGGTCAGGGGATAGGCGGTGGCGGCGGCGGTGGACAGCAGGGCGAGGGTGGACAGAACAAGCAGGTGGCGCATGAAGAACTCCGGCGTGCGTGGAGGCGGCAGCGGAAGCGGGCAACGCAGCAGAGAAAAAGCCCGCTCCAGCCGGGGGCCAGAGCGGGAACACGCGTGGACAGGCCACGGGGAAATTCAGCACTCAGATTGCGGCCCTCTGACGGCGAGAGGTGTCCCACAGACAGATACGCCGTGAGGACGTCCCTGAGAGGCATTCGGGCTTCACCACCTGTTGTGGCATACCGCTGCGCGACAGCGCCGGAATCTCACCGGACTTCCCCTTCCTCAGGTGGATGCAGGCTAGCAGAGTGGACCGGCACGCAGGCCAGGGACCGCCGGGCCGCTACCGCAGGGGCGCCTGCCGCAGTTCGCACAGCCACCACTGACCCCCGGCCCGCCGCAACACCGCCACCCCGCCCGGCAGGGTCTCGGCGGCGCGCAGGCCCACGCACAGACGCAGCGCGGCCAGCAGCGGCCCGGCGTGCGTGAAGGCCACCACCTCGCCGCTCTGCGGAAGGTCCCCGAGCCAGGCGTGAATGCGGGCATGAAAGGCGCGGCCCGTCTCGCCTCCTGGCGGCCCAGTCGCGTCCGCCGGATCAGACAGCGCCTCAATCCAGCCGCGCGGCCCGGCCCCATGCTGCGCCTCCAGCTCGGCCCAGGTGTGTCCGGCCATCACCCCAAGGTTCGCTTCAGCCAGGGCAGTTGCCGTGCGTGCGCCCGGAAATCCGGCCCGCGCTGCCGTCTCGCGGGCGCGGCGGCTGGGTGAGCAGAAGGCCGCGGCGCCCGGCGGCAGCCGGAGCCCGGCGGCCAGCGCGCGGCCCGCCTCCGACAGCGGCGCGTCTTCATCGGGGCGGGGATAGCGGCGCTGGGCATTCGGCGCGGTGGGCGCGTGGCGCACCATTGTCAGCGTGAGGGTCACCCCTGACCCCAGGCGTAGGCGCACAGCGCCGCCAGTTCAGCCGTGACCACGATCATGCCGTAGATGTCCCCGCTGAGGCCACCGCCCAGCCGCCGCGCGCTGAAAGCCGCCACCCCGAAGCACACCGCCAGCGCCGCCAGCCACGCGGTCCACGCCCCCGGCAGCAGCAGGGTGGGGGCCGCGAGCAGCAGCGCCGCGCCCCAGCGGCCCTCGCGCGAGCGGGCGCCCAGGGATTCCTGGCGGGCGGCCGGGTACAGGTTCATGGGCAGCAGCAGCAGCGTGCGGGCCGACACGGCGGCCACCAGCGGCGCGTACCACGGCAGCGGCGCGGCCAGCAGGCTCCACAACGTCAGCAGCGCCAGCACCCCCACCGCCAGTCCAAAGGCCCCGACATGCACGTCCCGCAGGATCTCCAGGCGCTGGACCGGGCTTTTCACGGCAAACAGGGCGTCGGCGCTGTCCACCAGACCGTCGAAGTGCAGCATGCCGGTGACCGCCAGCCATGCCCCCACCGCCAGCGCAGCCACCACGCCCCCTGGAAGCGGCAACCCCAACCACAGCAGCAGCGACACCAGTCCGCCCACCACGTAGCCGGCCAGCGGGTAGTACGCACTGGCCCGCGCGAAATCGCCGTCGCGCACTTCCGTGATGTGCGGCAGCGGAAGAATGGTCAGAAAGGTCAGGGCCAGGTGGGCGGCGCGGAGCTGAGGCGACAGGAAACGCCGGGTCACGGTGCCCTGTGCAGGCTGTTGAGGCGGGCCCACATATCCCTCAGGCTAGAGGCTGCCAAGAATCCTCCACAAAAAGCGGCTTGAGGTTGTTGCAACGCAGAATGCAAGCGGCCAGGACATGGAATCCGAGCAATGTAGACGAGAGCCGCTCCAGATCCCGCTCCAAACGTCGAAACCGTGACATCCACGCAAGGGACTGCTGCACCACCCACCGTCTTGGGACCAGGATGAAGCCCTTGGCTACCTCCGGGCGTGTGATCACCGCCAGACATTCTCTCCTCCAGTGTGGATCAAATTGAACTCATCCTCCACCACACCCTACCCACATTACCCCTACGTTTTCCCACAGTCGCCACCTGCGCTCCTTCACCCCGGCAACACCAAACTTTGCCGGGAAAGTCTGCACCTGAGCCCCCGGCCCCGCCTGCAAACAGGGAGGGCCGCGCCTCCAACAGACGCGGCCCTCCGATCCCCCCCCCGCGTTCAGGAGGTCAGGGGATTGGCCTTCGGACGGTCCAGGCCATAGCGTTCCATGGCGCGGGTAACCGTTTGTGCCTCCAGGGTTCCCTGATCGCTCAGCGCCTTGAGGGCAGTCAGCACGATGTGGTGGGCATCAACCTCGAAAAACGCGCGCAGGGCGGCCCGGGTATCGCTGCGGCCAAAACCGTCGGTGCCCAGGGTCACGTAATCGGCCCGCAGGTAGGGCCGGATCATGTCGGGCACGGCGCGCAGGTAATCCGTGGCAGCGATCACGGGAGCAGTGGACTGATTGAGATGGGTTCCCACGAACGAGGGCCGAGCGGCCTCCTCCGGATGCAGCCGGCTGAGCCGCTCGGCCTCCATGCCGTCACGGCGCAGTTCCCCGAAGCTCGTGACACTCCACACCTCCGCCCCCACCCCCCAGTCGTCGGCCAGCAGTTCGGCGGCCCTGAGCACCTCCCGCAGGATGGTGCCGCTGCCCAGCAGCCGGACGTGTGGCCCCGAGGTGTCCTGCAGGGCGCGCAGGCGGTACATGCCGCGCACGATGCCCTCCTCCGCCCCCGGCGGCATCGCCGGATGCAGGTACGTCTCGTTCATCAGGGTGATGTAGTAGTAGTGGTCGCGGTCCTCGGTCAACATCTCGCGCAGGCCGTGGTGCACGATCACCGCCAGTTCGTAGGCGAACGCCGGATCATAGGCCCGGCAGGTCGGCACGCTGGACGCCAGCAGCAGGCTGTGACCGTCCTGATGCTGCAGGCCCTCGCCGGACAGCGTGGTCCGTCCGGCCGTCGCGCCCATCAGGAAACCCCGGGCGCGCGCGTCGGCGGCGGCCCAGGCCAGGTCACCCACACGCTGAAAGCCAAACATAGAGTAGAAGGTATAGAACGGCAGGGTCATCAGCCCGTGCGTGCTGTAGGCGGTGGCAGCGGCCATCCACGAGGCGAAGGCCCCGTCCTCGTTGATGCCCTCCTGAAGCACCTGACCCTCTTCCGCCTCGCGGTAGTACAGCAGCTGGTCCGCGTCCTCCGGCCGGTAACGCTGGCCTTCGGGGGCATAGATGCCGAACTGCCGGAACAGGGCGTTCATGCCGAAGGTCCGCGCCTCGTCGGGGATGATCGGTACCACACGTGGCCCCAGCACCGGGTGACGCAGCAGGGTCAGCAGCAGCTGATTGAAGGCCATGGTGGTGGACACGGGCCGGTCCTCGCTGCCGCGCACCGCGCCGATCAGGTCCTCGCGCGCGGGCGGTTCCAGCCGTTCCGCGCGCACCTGTCGGGCAGGCAGCGGCCCCCCCAGCGCCTCGCGGCGTCCGCGCAGGTACCGCATCTCGGGCGCGTCCTCGGGCGGACGGTAAAAGGCCAGGGTCTGGAGCTGATCGTCACTCAGGGGAAGCTTGAAGCGGTCCCGGAAGGCACGCAGTTGCCCGGCGTCCAGCTTCTTTTGCTGGTGGGCGGTGTTCTTGCCCTCGCCCGCACTGCCCAGTCCATACCCCTTGACGCTGAGCGCCAGGACCACGGTGGGCCGTTTGGCCTGGACTGCCCGCGCGTAGGCGGCGTGGATCTTGAGCGGATCGTGTCCGCCGCGCCGCAGGTCCTGAATCTCGGCGTCCGAGAGGTGAGACACCAGCCCGCGCAGCTCCGGAGAACCTCCAAAAAAGTGCTCCCGCCCGTAGGCCCCGTCCCGGGCCTTGTAGTTCTGGTACTCGCCGTCCAGCGTCGCGTTCATGCGCTCGAGGATCAGGCCCCGGTCATCGCGGGCGAACAGGTCATCCCACTCCGAGCCCCACAGCACCTTGATGGTGTCCCAGCCGGCGGCCCCGAACGCCGCCTCCAGCTCCTGCACAATGCTGCCGTTGCCGCGCACCGGACCGTCGAGCCGCTGCAGGTTGCAGTTGACCACCCAGATCAGGTTGTCCAGCCCCTCGCGGCTCGCCACGCTCAGCGCGCCGCGCGCCTCGGGCTCGTCCATCTCGCCGTCGCCCACAAAGCACCAGACCTTGCGGTCACTGGGAGCCAGAAGGCCGCGCCGCTCCAGGTATTTCATGAAACGTGCCTGGTAGATCGCCTGAACCGGTCCCAGGCCCATGGAGCCGGTGGGATAGGACCAGAAATCCGGCATCAGCCAGGGATGGGGGTAGCTGGAAAGCCCCTGGCCGCCGACCTCACGCCGGTAATGCAGCAGCTGATCCTCACTCAGCCGACCTTCCAGAAAGGCGCGCGCATACATTCCGGGCGCGGCGTGCGGCTGGTAGAACACCACGTCCCCCTGGGGCCCGGCGCGCAGGAAATGGTTGAACGCCACTTCGTACAGGTCCGCGGCGCTGGCAAAGGTGGCGAGGTGGCCGCCGAGTTCCGAAGAAGCCTGATTGGCCCGCATCACCATGGCCACGGCGTTCCAGCGGACAGCCGCACCCAGCTTGGCTTCCAGCACTGGATCGCCGGGGTAGGCGGGCTGCTCGCCGGGCGCGATCGTGTTGCGCATGGGGGTGTTGAAGCGCCAGCGCAGGTCCAGTTTGCGCTGGCTGGCCCGCTGCAGCAGGTGGTCCAGCAGGTAGGCGGCACGCTCCGGGCCATCGCGCTGAATCACCGCTTCCAGACTGTCTATCCATTCGGCGGTTTCGGTAGGATCAGGGTCCTGGCCTGGCTTCCAGGCGGGGGGCGTAAGGGTCACGAGGTTTTTGCTCCTTGTTCTGATCTGGCCCATCTTCGGCTGGGCCGAAGTTGGGGCACGCACAAAGCGTGCGGGCTCTCGGGGGACAGGTGCGGGGGAAAATATATGGGCTGTGGTCACTGTCACCATACCGAATCTGCACCTGACCCTGTTCGCTCCGTTGAAGGGGGGGCTGCCACGCCGCAAGGAACAGGCCCCTCAACCGGGGCTGCCTGCCCATTCTCCGCATGCCCTGTGGAGCTCCCAGGGTCTTCGCAAAATCTCCAGCTCTCCTCCTCGCGCCCGACTCCTCGAGGCTCCGGCGCCCACCGCCTCCCCAAGCGGCAGGGACAGGGGACTTAAGGCCACGGCGCATGGCTCATACGGACTCCGATTAGTTGGTTGATAGAGGCCACCAGTGGAAGAGGGTGTGCTGGGTGAGGAGGTCCGGCTGT